>DATJOZ010000159.1:0-2191 GCA_035506655.1 Gaiellaceae bacterium | reverse complement strand
GTCGGGATCGGGATCATCGTCGACGTCGTCAACAAGGACGTGAACGCGTCGATCGGCGACCCGACCGCGGTCGAGGCGGGCGGCGACGTCACGGTGAGCGCGACCGCGACGGAGCAGTTCCTCGAGATCGCGGTCGAGGCGGCGGCGTCGGAGGACGCGGGCGTCGCGGGCTCCGTGATCGTCCTCGTCATGAACGAGGGCGGCGGCTCGCCCGGCACCCGCGCCTCGATCGGGGCGGGCTCGGTCGTCCACGCCAAGGGCAACGTCACCGTCGCCGCGAGCGACACGGCCGACCAGCTCCAGCTCTACGCCGGCAACGTCACCGTCGGCGGCAGCGCCGGGGTCGGCGTCTCGTCCGCCGTGCTCGTCCGGAGCGGGATCGTCGACGCCGGGATCGGCGCCGGCGCCGACATCCAGGCCTGGGGCGCGACCGGCCTCACCGTGACCGCGACGCAGGAGGAGAACGTCGTCCTCCTCGCGATCGGCGGCAGCGTCGGCGGCGACGCGGGCGTCGCGGGCTCCGTCACGGTCGACGCGCTCTCGAACCAGACGTTCGCGCACATCGACGACGGCACGACGGTCAACCTCTCGAACGGCGGCGCGGCGGCGACCGAGGGCGTCGCGGTCGCGGCGACCGACTCGACGACGATCGACGGGATCGCCGGCGCGCTCGCGATCGGCGGCGACGCGGGCATCGGCGCCGGCGTCGACGTCGAGGTCGTCTCGAAGGACACCGAGGCGTGGATCGGCGACGGCGTCACGGTGAACGCGAAGGGGAACTTCACCGTCGACGCGACCTCGTCGGAGAACGTGATCTCGATCTCCGTCGGCGCCGGCTTCTCCGGCTCGGTCGCGGTGACGGTGAACGCGGGCGTCTCGGTGTTCGGCGTCACGACGAAGGCGTCCGTCGGCGACGGCGCGACGGTCAACGTCGGCGGCAGCGCGCGGGTCGCGGCGAACGAGGCGCTCGTGCTCTCGGTGATCGCCGGCAACCTCTCCGGCTCGGGGTCGGCGGCCGTCGGCGCGGCGGGCGCCGTACCGGTCGTGAACAAGACGACGACCGCGTCGGTCGGCGACGGCGCGACGGTGAACGCGCTCGGCGGCGGCTCCGGCCTCAGTGTGAACACGGGCGCCTTCGACGTGACGCTGACCGACACGCGCTTCGCGCCGAGCACGGCGATCGAGGGCGACGGCAAGACGATCGACCTCGGCTACACGCACGGCTTCAAGAACGGCCAGCAGGTTCTCTACGACAACGGCGGCGGCGCCGACATCGGCGGGCTCACCGGCGGCAACGTCTACTACGTGATCGTCGTCTCGCCGCACGAGGTGCGCCTCGCGACGACGAACGCGAACGCGCTCGCCGGCACCGCGATCGCGCTGACCGCGCCTGTCGGCGGCGGCGAGTCGCAGCGCCTCGTCCCGACGAACCAGGCCGGCGTCCGGCAGAACAGCTCCGACTGGTTCGACCCGGCGGCCGACGTCAGCGGCAACGTGATCGCGCTCCCGTACTCGCTCAGCGTCGCGGACGACGACCCGGTGGTCTACAGCTCGGGCGGCGGGACGCCGATCGGCGGGCTCGTCGACGGCGGGACGTACTACGCGCACGTCATCTCGCCGAACCACATCGCGCTCCGCGCGACGAAGGGTGGCGCGGACATCGTGCTGAACGCCGCCGCCGCGACGGGCCGCTCGCACAGCCTCGTCAAGCAGGGCGACCAGCCGTCGGCCGACGCGTCGGAGGTCACCGGCACCGCGTCGGTCGCGCCGAGCACGACGGGCGGCTTCAAGGGCGTCGCCGTCACGGCGACGAACAGCGACAACGTCGCGGGCGTCGGCGTCAGCGCCGCGATCTCCGGCGGCGTCAGCGTCGGCCTCTCCGGCACCGTCCAGATCGTCTCGAACACCACGTCGGCGACGGTCGGCAAGTCGGCCAAGATCAACGTCCCGAACCTCGGCGCCGACCCCGACCAGTCGGTGCTCGTCGCGGCCGGCAGCGTCTTCCACCAGATCCTCGTCGCGGCCTCGATCGCCGGCGGCGAGGTCGGCGTCGGCGCGAGCGTCACGGTCGGCGTCGTGACCGAGAACACCGACGCGAAGATCGACGACTCGGCGACCGTCAACGCCGCGAAGAACGTCGTCGTCGCGGCGAACGGCCAGGAGACGATCATCTCCGTCGGCGCGAGCGGCG
>DATJOZ010000158.1:0-26535 GCA_035506655.1 Gaiellaceae bacterium | reverse complement strand
AAGATCTCGTGGGGCCACTGGTGGCTCTGGAGCGAGGACCAGCTCGTGCTCTTCCTCGTGCTGTTCCTCTTCTACGCGGCGTACTTCATGCTCCGCTACTCGGTCGACCCAGGCCCCCAGCGCGCGAACTTCAGCGCGGTGTACGCGTTGTTCGGCGTCGTGCTCATCCCGGTCAGCTTCATGGCCATCCGCCTCGCGAAGCAGGCGATCCACCCCGTCGTCTTCACGCGGCACGGCCCGAACTTCGGCGGCTGGATCCTCGTCGCGTACGTCGTGTCGCAGATCGCGGTGCTCGTGCTCGCGTACACGCTGTACCGCGTCGAGCTCGCGGGGAAGCTCGTGGACGTGCGCCTGCGGAGGCTGCGGGAGGCGACGGCGTGAGCACCGCCGAGAAGTACGTCACCGCCGCGTACTGCGCGATCTTCGCCCTCGTCCTCGTCTACGTCGTGATCATCGCGCTGAAGGTGCAGCGGCTGGAACGCGACGTCGATGCGCTCGAGGAGCGCGTGGCCGAGCGCGACGAGGAGCAAGAACGGGAAGCGGCGGCGGTCGTTGGCTGAGCTCCTCTTCTGGCCCGCGCTCCTCTGTTACGGCGAGGCGGCCGTCGGGTTCGTCGGCGAGGCGCGGCGGCCCGGGTCGGCCGGCTCCTTCGCGACCTGGGGCGTGCGCGCCGGCTGGCTCGCGCAGACCGCGCTGCTCATCGCGCAGGCCGCGCGCCAGGACGGCTTCCCGTGGGGGACGTGGGCCGGCTCGCTGAACCTCTTCGTCTGGCTCGTCGTGACGGCGTATCTCGTGTGGGGCTGCCGCCGCTCGTTCCGCCTGCTCGGCCTCGCGGTGATGCCGTTCGCCGTCGTGCTGCTCGTCGTCGCGCGCGCGGGCGGCGGGATCGGGACCGCGCCGAGCCGCTACTCGACGGCGTTCCTCGTGCTGCACGTCGGGCTCGTGCTCGCCGCGTTCGCCGGGTTCACGCTCGCCGCCGCGCTGTCGGCGCTGTATCTCTGGCAGGAGCGGCGCCTGAAGCGGCGCACGGCGACGATCCTGCGGCGGCCGTTGCCGTCGCTCGCGACGCTCGACTCGCTCGCGGTTCGCGTCGTCGCGATCTCCGTCCCGGCGCTGACGCTCGGGCTCGCGGTCGGGCTCGTCCGGCTCGTCTCCGACTCGGACGGCATCGACGCGCTCGTCGTCGCGACCCTCGCGGCGTGGGCGGTGTGGGCGGCGTATCTCGTCCTCCGCTCGGCGTACGGCTGGGCCGGCCGCCGCGCCGCGTACCTCGCGCTCGCCGGCTTCGCGCTCGTCGTCGTGATCCGGCTTGCCCTTCCCGCGACCCACTTCGCATGACGCACCTCGTCCTCGTCGGCACCTCGCACCACCACGCGCCCGTCGAGCTGCGGGAGCGCGTCGCGCTCGACCGCGACGCGGCAGCGGCGCTCGCGGTGCGGCTCGCCGACGGCGGGCACGAGGCGGTCGTCCTCTCGACGTGCAACCGGACGGAGCTGTACCTCGCATACGAGAACGCGGACGCTGCGGTGAGCGACGGCGTCGCGGCGCTCGCCGAGCTCGAGCCCGACGTCGAGCCGGCGCTGTACCGGCTGCGCGACGAGGCGGCGGGGCTGCATCTCTTCCGCGTCGCAGCCGGGCTCGACTCGCTCGTGCCCGGCGAGGGCGAGATCCTCGGCCAGGTGCGCGCGGCGTACGAGGCGGGGACGACGGGGCCGCTCCTCGACCGGCTGTTCCGCCAGGCGCTGCACGCGGGGCGGAAGGTGCGCGCGCAGACCGCGATCGCCGAGAGCCCCGCGTCGGTCTCGTCCGCGGCCGCCGCGCTCGCGGAGCAGGTGTTCGGCGACCTCGCCGGCCGCTCGATCCTCGTCGTCGGCGCGGGGAAGATCAGCGGCCAGGCGGCGCGCAACCTCGTCTCGCGCGACGCGGAGGTCGCGTTCGTCGCCAACCGGAGTGTCGAGCGCGGCGCGGAGCTCGCCTCGTCGTTCGACGCCGAGGCGGTTCCGCTCGAGCGGATCGGGGAGGAGCTCGTGAAGGCCGACGTCGTCGTGTCGTCGACGAGCGCGCCGGGCTACGTGCTCGACGCGGCGACCGTCGCCGAGGCGATGCGCGAGCGGCGCGGGCGCCAGCTTCTGCTCATCGACCTCGCCGTCCCGCGCGATCTCGATCCCGCGATCCACGACCTCGACGGCTGCTACCTCTACGACATCGACGACCTCGAGTCGATCGTCGCGGAGACGCTCGTCGGCCGCCGCCGCGAGGCCGAGCGTGCGGAGACGATGGTCGCCGCCGAGGCGCAGAAGTTCCACGAGTGGCACGCGTCACTCGACGTCGTGCCCGCGATCGCGTCGCTGCGAGCGCGCGCGGAGGAGATCCGCGCAGCCGAGCTGCGGAAGGCCGACGCGCTCCTCGAGCGGCTCGACGACAGCCAGCGCCGCGCGGTCGAGGCGATCACGGCGCAGATCGTGAACAAGCTGCTGCACCTCCCCACGGTGAGGATGAAGGAGGCGGCCGCGGCAGCCGATGGGGTGGTCTATGCTGAGGCGGTGCGGCACTTGTTCGGTCTCGGTGAGGACGAGCGCTGAAGGTCGCGAAGCTGACCGGGCGGCCGTTGCCGCTGCAGGTCCCGACCGCGTTCGTGCGCGTCCGGCCGCGCGGCGTGACGCTCAGCTGTCTGCCGGTTCGCCGGCGGCCGAGCTGTGCTGATCCGCGTCGGCAGCCGCGGCAGTAGGCTCGCGCTCACGCAGGCCGAGCTCGCGGCGTTGCGCCTGCGCGCCCCGGGGATCGAGATCGCGCTCGTCCCGATCACGACTGCGGGCGACAAGGACCGGACGAAGCCGTTCGGCGAGATCGGCTCGCGCGGCGTCTTCGTGAAGGAGCTCGAGGAGGCGCTGCTCGACCACCGCATCGACGTCGCGGTGCATTCCGCGAAGGACATGACGTCGACCGATCCGACGGGGCTGTCGGTCGGCGCGTACCTCGAGCGGGACGACCCGCGCGACGCGCTGTGCGGCGCGGACGCGGTGCGGCCGGGAATGCGGATCGGCACCGCGTCGGTGCGGCGCCGCGCGCAGCTCCTCGCGCTCGAGCCGACGCTGTCGATCGAGCCGTTGCGCGGGAACGTCGAGACGCGGCTGCGGAAGCGCGGCGAGCGCGGCCTCGATGCGGTCGTGCTCGCCGCGTGCGGGCTCGACCGGCTCGGGCTCGCGCGCGAGATCGGGGTGCGGTTCGATCCGGACGAGCTGCTGCCGGAGGCCGCGCAGGGCGCGCTCGCGCTTCAGGTGCGCGCGGGCGAGGAGCATCTCGTCGCGGCGTGCGACCACGGCGAGACGCGCGACCGGGTCGAGGCGGAGCGCGCCGTCGTCGCCGCGGTCGGCGGCGGCTGCCTCGCGCCGGTCGCCGCGTATCACGACGGCACGACGCTCACGGGCCTCGTCGCGGCCGAGGACGGCACGTGGCTCGAGCGCCGGGTCGGCGACGACCCCGCCGCCCTCGGCCGCGAGCTCGCGGACATCGCCGCCGACGCCCCGACCCACTGAGCCTCCTCCGCTCGGCGTGACGAAGTTGGCACAGAACTCGCACACGCGCGACACCCATGGACGACTAGCGTGGCGGTTGCCCTCCACGGGACCCCCATTGGGAGGGTGGGGGTTTGGGATGGGTCCCACGCAGCGCCCGGAGCAAGCCCCGTCGGAATCGGGCCGCGGTGCGAGCACGCGACTCCCGCCGCGGCTACTCGCCCTGACAGACGAGGTGCACCGGCAGGCGCCCGACCGCCGCTGTGACGTCGACGAGATTGCTCACTGAGCCGTTGAACGGCGTGAAACATCCGTAGCGCTGGTCATCCTCGGCGTCGCCGTACGTGCAGCCGAACACCGGCGCCGAGCTGACGACGGCGATCGTTCCGATCTCGTAACAGTCGACCACGATCGTGGGGCTCGGCAGCGCCGTCGGCGGGTGCGCGAGCATCTGCTTCATCACAGCCTGGACAGCGTCGTTGTCCTGCTGTTGCGTCGGTGCCACGGTCGTGGTCGTCACGGTTCCGTCGGCGATGCCGGACTGCGACGGGGGACAGGCGGAGATGTCGGCGGGCGCGGGGGACGGGCAACCGAGCGCCGTGCCCCACCGGATGACCGTCCAGCCGGCGGGCATCCTCTGCAGCCACGCGGTCGGGTCGCCGCCCGGCCACGCGCACTCGGCGGGGCGCGGAAAGACGGACTTCGTCTCGACGACGGCCCAACCCGGGGTCGCGCTGAACTGGACGTTCACACTCGTGAAGCAGGAGCTCGGCGCGTCGATCTTCAGGTACGTGGCCTGCTCGACGAGCCTCACGTCGGTGGCCGTCGGAGCGTTCGGAGTCGCCGGCGTGGTCGTCGTCGGTGTCGGAGTCGCCGCCGCTGTAGGAGGAACCGGCTGCGCCTCGCCGCCGGCGTGCGTGACGGCGAGGGCGGCGGAGACCGCCACGACGCCGAGTGCGAGGAGTAGCTGCCAGACCTTCATGACGCCTGTCCGAAGGCAACATCGGCGTGTGCGGTGCGCCGCTTGAGCGAAGATCCGGCCATGCGGGCTTCCCGTGTCGTCGTCACGCGCGCGGCCGCGCAGGCCGGGCCGCTCGTCGCGCGGCTCGAGGAGCTGGGCTACGAGGTCGTCTCGTGCCCGCTGATCGAGATCGAGCCGATCCCGGGCGAGCCGATCGACGGTGCGGCGTACGACTGGGTCGTCGTCACGAGCCCGAACGGCGCCGCCGAGCTCGCGCGGAGGCTCGCGACACCCCCGCGACGGATCGCGGCGATCGGCCCCGGCACCGCCGCCGAGCTCCGCGCCCACGGCCTCGAGCCCGGCCTCGTCCCCCGCGAGTCGACGCAGGAGGGGCTCCTCGCCGAGCTGCCGCAGCCCGCCGGCCGCGTGCTCGTCGCCGCCGCCGAAGGAGCGCGGCGGGTCATCGTCGACGCGCGCGGCGCGGACTTCGTCGCGCTCTACCGCACCGTCGAGCTGACCCCGGCCGAGCCGCCGGACGGCGACGTCGTCCTCCTCGCATCGCCGTCCGCCGCGCGCGCGTTCGCAGCGACGGGCGCACGGGTCCCCGCCGTCGCGATCGGCCCGCAGACCGCCGCGGCTGCGCGCGACGCCGGGCTCGAGGTCGCGGCCGAGGCGAAGCAGCACGACGAGGACGGCCTCGTCGCGGCGCTGCGGAGCCTAGGCTAGGGCCGTGTTCATCACGTTCCTCACCGACTTCGGGCTCCAGGACGACTTCGTCGGGACGTGTCACGGCGTGATGAAGCGGATCGCGCCGGACGCGCAGATCATCGACGTCACGCACGGGATCCGGCCCGGACGCGTTCTTCAGGGCGCGCTCGTCCTCGCGAACACGACGCCGTACATGCCGGTCGGCGTGCATCTCGCCGTCGTCGATCCCGGCGTCGGCGGCGGTCGCCGGCCGCTCGCGCTCCGCGACGCCGAGGGCCGCTACTACGTCGGCCCCGACAACGGCCTCCTCCTGCCGGCGGTCGACCGCGGCGGCGGCCTGCTCGACGCGCACGAGCTCGCGAACCCGGAGTACGCACTCCCGTCGGTCTCCCGCACGTTTCACGGCCGCGACCTCTTCTCGCCGGCCGCCGCGTACCTCTCGCTCGGCGTCCCGCTCGCGGAGCTCGGCCCGCCGATCGACCCCGACGCGCTCGTGCGACTCGACATCCCCGTGCCGGAGGTCGAGCCGAACCGGATCCGCGCGACGGTGCTCGGCGTCGACCGCTTCGGCAACTCGTCGCTGAACCTCACGCGCGAGCACCTCGAGCAGGCGTCGATCGTGCCCGGCACCCGCGTCGAGCTCACGTCGCGCGGCGAGCCGTACTTCGCCGTCGCCGCGCGCACGTTCGGCGACGCCGGCGAGGGCGACCTCATCCTCTACGAGGACAGCTACCGGAGCCTCTCGGTCGCCGTCTCGCGCGGCAGCGCGGCCGAGCTGCTCGGGCTGGAGGAAGGAAGCGAGCTCCAGATTCGAGTCGACGTCCCGTGACGTCGCCGCAGCGCGTCGCGCGACTCGTCACCGACGCGGTCGTGCGGCGGCCGTTGCTCTGGCACGCGCTGCGCGGCCGGACGCGCGACCTCTTCGACGAGATCGCTCCGACGTGGGACACGCGCCTCGGCCCGCACCACCTCGGCGCGATGTCCCTCGCGCTCGACGAGCTGCCGGCGCCGCGCCGCGTCCTCGACCTCGGGACGGGGACCGGCGTCGCGGCCTTCGGGCTCGCGCGCCGCTACCCGGACGCGGAGGTCGTCGGCGTCGACCTCTCGCCGGGGATGATCGCGCAGGCGAAGGCGAAGCTCGACCCGGAGCTCGCGTCGCGCCTCCGCTTCGACGTCGGCGACGCATCGGCGCTCCCGTTCGGCGACGCCGCGTTCGACCTCGTCACGCTGATGAACGCGATCCCGTTCTTCGACGAGCTCGTCCGGGTCGCGGCGCCGGACGGCGCGATCGTGTTCTCGTTCTCGCGCGGCGACGAGACGCCGATCTACGTGCCGGCGGACCGCCTCAGGCGCGAGCTCGCGCGTCGCGGTTTCACGCAATTTGCGGACTTCTCCGCGCCGCCGGCGACCGCGCTCGTCGCCCGCAGGCGTTAGCCTCCGGGCACACGGACGTTCGCGACACGGTTGCACCGGTCCGGACGGTCGTCGCCCCCGGGAACGCACACGCGTAGCTGGGGGCTTTTTCTATCCCGGGAGCCGTCGCGTGAACCAGAACGCGAACACCGCGAACGTCGCGACCGCGAACAGCGCGACCTTCAGCCCGAAGAGCTGCGCGTCGCCGTAGTCGGCGGCGACGGCCGCCGCCTCCGCGTCGGAGAGGCCCGCGTCCTTCGCCTGCTGCTCGACCTGTGAGACCGGGACGATGTCGAGGCCCTTCTTCGCCTCCTGCGCGATCGCGGTGCGCGTCTCCTCCGGCAGCGCAGGATTCTTCAGGACGCGCGTGGCGAAGCCGGCCGAGAGCGCCGTGAGGAGGATCGCACCGATGAGCGCCGTCCCGAGCGACGCGCCGAGGTTCTGCGCCGTGCCCTGGAGGCCGCCCGCCTCGTTCGTCTTCTCCGGCGGCGCGGCCGACATGATCACGTTGCCGAGCTGCGAGAAGAGCAGTCCCGCGCCGATCCCGAACAGGACGAGCGAGAACGCGAAGCCGGCGCCGGTCAGCTCGACGTCGATCGTCCCCATCATCACGAGCGCGCCGACGACCATCGACCCGAGCCCGACCTGGACGACCCTCCGCGGCGCCCAGCGCGCCGCGAGCTTCGGGCCCGCGAGGGCCGCGACGAGGATCGAGAGCGACATCGGGAAGATCCGCTTCCCCGTCTCGAATGCGTCGAGCCCGAGCACGACCTGGAGGTAGACCGGCAGCACGAAGAACGTGCCGAGCAGGATCAGCTGCTGCATCGAGAGTGTGAGCAGCCCGGCCCGGAGCGGCACGATCTTCGTCAGCGTCCGGTCGAGCAGTGCGTCCTTGCCCTTCCGGTTGCGGTGCTCCTCCCACATCGCGAAGAGGCCGATCACGCAGATGCCGCCGACGACGACGAAGAGCGTCGGCGCGAGCCCGAACGGCGTCAGCGCGTGGCCGGCGATCGTCGGCGGCTGCTTCGGCCGGAGCCAGCCCCAGGTGCTGCTCTGGAGGATCGCGAGCACCGTGATCCCGAGCCCGAGCGCGGAGAGCGCCGCGCCGACGTAGTCGAGATGCGGCGGGTGCTCCGCCCGCGGCGCGGGCTTCATCCGCCGCCGGAGGAGCAGGATCCCGATCACGATCACGACCTCGCCGGCGAAGACGTAGCGCCAGCTGAACTCGGTCGTCACCCAGCCGCCGATCAGCGGGCCGGCCGCGATCGCCGCGCCCGAGACGCCGCCGACGATGCCGTAGGCGAACGCACGCTGCTTCCCCTCGTAGTTCGCGGCGATCAGCGCCGCGATCGCCGGGATCACCATCACCGCGCCGATCCCCTCGATCCCCGACCAGCCGATGAGGAGCACGGTGAGGTTCGGGCTGAGCGCGGTCGTCAGCGACCCGAGCCCGTAGACCGCGAGGCCGATCGCGAAGATCCGGTCGCGGCCGTGGATGTCCCCGAGCTTCGCGCCGACGAGCATGAACGCCGCCATCACGAGCGTGTAGAGCGTGATCGCGCTCTGGACGCCCTGGATCGTCGTGTTCAGGTCGGCGACGATCTGGGAGATCGACACGTTCATGACGCTCGAGTCGAGCACCATCACGAACTGCGCCGCGCTCAGGATGAGCAGCGGGAGCATGCCTGCCTTCCGCTCCGCCATTCGCGGGAACCTACCTCGTCCGGTGGTTTAGAGTCGCACCGTGGAGGACGCGCGTGAGCTGATGACCTGGGACGACCTCGGGACCGGCGCGCGCGACCTCGCCGAGGCGGTCTACGCCGACGGCTACCGGCCCGACATGGTGCTCGCGATCGCGCGCGGCGGGCTGCTCGTCGCGGCCGCGCTCGGCTACGCGCTCGGCGTGAAGAACACGTTCGCGATGAACGTCGAGTTCTACACCGGCATCGACGAGCGGCTCGAGATGCCGATGATCCTCCCGCCCGTTCCGGATCTCGTCGACTTCGCCGAGACGCGCGTCCTCATCGCCGACGACGTCGCGGACACCGGCGCGACGCTCGCGCTCGTGAAGGAGTTCTGCGAGGGGAAGGTCGCCGAGGTGCGCTGCGCCGTCCTCTACGAGAAGCCGCACAGCACGGTGCAGTGCGAGTACGTCTGGCGCCGGACCGACCGTTGGATCACGTTCCCGTGGAGCGCGCAGGACCCGGTCGCCCCGGAGCTCGCCCGCGCAGAGTAATCCCGCACGCCCTCGGCTCGCCCGGTGGTGGTGGCATTCGCGGCGGTTACCCGCGAGACTCAGCGCATGAACGTCCGGAACCGGGGGGTGCGCGCGACGCGCAACGGCGTCCTGCTCGTCTTCGCGCTCTTCTTCGCCGTGCCGCTCGTCTGGCTCGTGCTCGCCCCGACGAAGACGGGCTACGAGCTCGCGACGCGCTCTCCGTTCGCGTTCGGCAGCTTCGGGACGCTCGTCCGGACGTGGCGCCAGCTCGACGGCTTCGGCCTCGGGACGCACCTCTTCCGTCACTGGATGGAGAACTCGTTCCTCTACTGCTCGTCGGCGACCGCGATTGTGCTCGTGACTGCGATCCCGGCCGGCTACGGGCTCGCCCTCGGGCGCTTTCCGGGGCGGAGGCTGATCCTCGCCGCGACGATCGTCGCGATGACGCTGCCGGTCACGGCGCTCGTGCTGCCGACGTTCCTCGAGCTCGCCGCGCTGCACGTGCTCGGTTCGCCGCTCACGGTCGTCCTGCCGTTCGCGTTCTTCCCGTTCGGCGTGTACCTGGCCTATCTCTATTACGCGACCGCGCTGCCCACCGAGCTGTTCGACGCCGCGCGCATCGACGGCTGCGGCGAGTGGGCGACGTTCTGGCGCGTCGCGCTGCCGCTCGCGAAGCCCGTCGTCGCGCTCGTGCTCTTCTTCAGCTTCGCCGCGGACTGGACGAACTTCTTCCTGCCGTACGTCGTCCTGGGAGACTCGTCGCAGTACCCGGTCGAGGTGGGGCTCAGCGACATGTTCATCGGCGGCTCGAAGCCGGTGCTCGCGCTCGCGGCGCTGATCGCCACCGCGCCGCTCGCGATCGTGTACGTGGTCTCCCAGCGGGCCGTGATCCGCGGATTCGTCGGCGGCGCGACGACGGGGTGACCCCGTCGTCGTGACGCTGCAATGAGATGGCGAGGGCCGGACTCGAACCGGCGACACCCCGGTTTTCAGCCGAGTGCTCTACCAGCTGAGCTACCTCGCCCGGTGCGCGCGGAAGTTTAGCGGCGGAGGGCGCGAAGCCTCTCGATGAGGCTCTCGGCGAGGTCGTCCTTCAGCAGCACCGCGTCGGCGCCGGCGTCGGTCACGGCGCGGTGGAGCTCCGGGTCCGGGTCACCGGTGAGCGCGAGCAGGCAGAGGTCCGGATGGTCCTTGCGGAGGCGCGCGACCGCGGCGACGCCGTCGACGAGCGGCAGGTGGAGGTCGATCACGACCGCGTCGGGCTCCAGTTCCTCGACGAGCTCGATCGCCGCGAGGCCGTCCGGCGCCGAACCGACGACGGTGAGTGCCGGTTGGTTCTCGATCAACGGCCGCAGTGCGTCGATGAAACTCTCGTCGTCGTCGGCGAGCAGGACGCGAGCGGGCGAAGCGTGGGGCGCGTCCGCCTGTCCCATTCAGGCGGGGACGTTAGCCTTCTCGCGATGAGCGTGCAACAGGATCGGCGCGACGTCGCGGTGATCGGCGCGCCGCTCGACCTCGGCGCGGGCCGCCGCGGCGTCGACATGGGACCGTCTGCGATCCGCTACGCGGGCCTCGAGTCGGAGCTCGTCGCGAAGCTCGGCGTGCGCGTGCACGACCTCGGCAACATCGCCGCGCCCGTCGCCGAGTCGACGGCGATGGGCGACGACAGCGCGCGCTTCCTGTCCGAGATCCTCGACCTCTGCGACGAGGTCGCGCGGCTCGTCCGCGAGGCGAGCGCCGGCGGGATGCTGCCGCTCGTGCTCGGCGGCGACCACTCGGTCGCGCTCGGCTCGCTCGTCGGGATGGCGGCGGAGCACGGCCCGGGCGGCGTGATCTGGATCGACGCGCACGGCGATCTCAACACGCCGGCGACGTCGCCGAGCGGGAACGTCCACGGGATGGTGCTGTCGGGCGCGCTCGGCCTGAACGGGCCGGCGTTCGCGCGGGAGGGCTGGACGCTGCCGGCGGTCGAGGCGGGCCGGATCGCGCTCGTCGGCGTGCGGTCGCTCGACGACGGCGAGCGGAAGCTGCTGCACGAGCTCGACGCGAAGGTCTTCACGATGAGCGACCTCGACCGGCACGGCGTCGAGTCGTGCATGCGCGACGCGCTCGCGCACGCGCGCGGCGCAGGGTTCCTGCACCTGAGCTTCGACATGGACTCGGTCGACCCGGAGACGGCGCCCGGCGTCGGCACGCCGGTTCGCGGCGGGCTGTCGTACCGCGAGGCGCACCTCGCGATGGAGATCGTCGCGGAGTCGGGGCTCGTCGACTCGCTCGACGTCGTGGAGGTGAACCCGATCCTCGACCGCGAGAACGCGACGGGCCGGCTCGCCGTCGAGCTCGTGCTCTCCGCGCTCGGCGCGCGGATCCTCTAGCCGCCGCGTGCAAAGCGGTTCAGCTCGCGCGGCGAGCGGAGGTGGACGAGCTTGTCGCGCCGGGACGGCGCCGTCACCGCGGCCTCGATGCGCGGGCGGTACGCGCGATGGACGCGCACGATCGTCGAGAACATCCGGCGGCTCGGCGGACGCTCCCGCCCGTCAGGCGTTGTACGCCAGCCGAGCTGCCGCTTCGCCGTCCACCGGAGGTGCGTCAGGAGCGGGAAGTCGACCCAGACGATCGTGTCGGCCGCGTCGAACCGGCGCTCGATCGCCGGCCACGGGCCGAACCCGTCGACGATCCACGCGTCGGCGGCGATCCAGCCGTCCAGCACCCGCTCGACCTCGTCCGCGGGCGCCGACGTCCAGTCCGGCCGGTACTGCACCGGGTCGACCTCGTGGACCGGCAGCCCGAGCCGGTCGCCGAGCGTCCGGCACAGCGTCGACTTGCCGCCGCCGCCGTTGCCGATCACCGCGATGCGCCTCACGCGCGGAGGAAGCGCTCGACGGCGCTCGCCGTCTCGTCGAACGCGTCCCACATCACCATGTGCATCCCGGGCACCTCGACGACCTGCAGACCGTCGCCGAGCGCAGCGGCGTACGCCTTGATCTGCTCGTCGCGGACGAGGCCGAAGCTCGGCGCGTAGAGCAGGAGCGTCGGGATGCCGCGGAGCGTCTCGGGCGGCGGCGGCGGCCAGACGAGCTCGCCGTAGATCGAGACGACGGCGGGCTGCGACGTGCGGCGGCGGATCCGGCCGTCGGCGAGCGTGTCGAAGTGCTGCGCGATGTCCGCCTCGACGTCCTCGCGCCGGGTCAGGCCGCTCGACGCGAGCCGCTGCTCGACGTACTCCTCGGCCGACGGATACGTGCCGCCGTCGAGCTCGACCTCCGCGAGATGCTCCGACGGACCGGGGAGCGGCTGGATCGCCGGGTCGAGCAGCACCGCGCGCCGGACGAGCTCGGGACGCGCGGCCGCCAGCTCGAGCACGAGCCGGCCGCCGTACGAGTGGCCGACCCAGTCGGCGCGCTCGATGCCGAGCGCGTGCGCCGTCTCCGCGAGGTCGGCGAGCTGCGCGGGGATCGACCACGGCGGCTCCCACTCCGAGCGGCCGTGGCCGCGGAGATCGGGCGCGACGACGCGGAAGCCCGTCCACCGCTCCTCGGCGAGCCGCTTGAAGCGCTCGCCGTGGCCGGTGACGCCGTGGAGGCAGACGACGGGCGGCGACGCGGCGTCGCCCCATTCGTGGACGTGGAGCGTCATCGTTCGGCCTCCTCGCCGTTCCCGGACGGCCGGTAGTACTCGCGGCCCTTCAGCTCGTCCGGGAGGTAGTCGACGTCGAACCCGCGCGGGTCGTCGTGGGGATAGATGTAGCCCTTGCCGTGGCCGAGCTTGCGGCCGTACCAGCTGCCGTCGCGGATCGCGTCCGGCGGCGGCACGGTTCCGTGCTCGCGGACGTCCGCCGTCGCCTCGTTGATCGCGACGTAGCTCGCGTTCGACTTCGGCGCGCGCGCGAGGTAGATCGCAGCCTGCGAGAGGTTCAGCCGCGCCTCCGGAAGGCCGACGTGCTCGACCGCCTGCGCCGCCGCGACGGCGACGAGCAGCGCGCGCGGGTCGGCGTTCCCGATGTCCTCGGATGCGAGCACGATCATCCGCCGCGCGATGAAGCGCGCGTCCTCTCCGCTTTCGAGCATCGCGGCGAGGTAGTAGACCGCAGCGTCGGGATCGCTGCCGCGCATCGACTTGATGAAGGCGGACGTGAAGTCGTAGTGCGCGTCCGCGTGCTTGTCGTAGACGAGCGGCCGCTTGCGCGCGGCGTCCTCGACGTTCTCCTCCGTCGGCGCGCCGTTCGACGTCTCCCACGCGAGCTCGAGGATGTTCAGCGCGTTCCGGGCGTCGCCGCCGGAGCGGCGGACGATGAGGTCGCGCACGTCCGGCTCGAGCGCGCCGCCGAGCTCGGACGCGCCGCGCTCGACGATCGTGCGCACGTCCTCCTCGCGCAGCGGCTCGAGCTCGTACAGCTGCATCCGCGACATGAGCGCGGAGTTCACCTCGAAGTACGGGTTCTCCGTCGTCGCGCCGATCAGCGTCACGATGCCCGCCTCGACCGCCGGCAGGAGCGCGTCCTGCTGCGCCTTGTTGAAGCGGTGGATCTCGTCGAGGAAGAGGATCGTGCGGCGGCCGCTCGTCCCGAGCCGCTCCTGCGCCGCGGCGAGCACCTCGCGCACGTCCTTCACCGACGCCGACACCGCCGACAGCTCCTCGAACGCGGCGCCGGTCGACGCGGCGACGATCCGCGCGAGCGTCGTCTTCCCGCTCCCGGGCGGCCCGTAGAAGATCGAGCTCCGGACCCGGTCCTCCGCGATCGCCGTCCGCAGCGCGGATCCCTCGCCGAGCACGTGCACCTGGCCGACGAACTCGTCGAGCGTCTTCGGCCGGAGCCGCTGCGCGAGCGGCGCCAGCGCGCCGGCGCGGCGCTCCGCCGCTTCGGAGAAGAGGTCGCCCACGCCGGAAGTATGCTCCGGGGCGTGCTGGAGACGAGTCTCCGCGGCGAGACCGCCGACCTGCTCAGCCGGCTCATCCGCGTCGACACGACGAACCCGCCCGGCAACGAGACGGCGGCGGCGGAGCTGCTCCGCGACCACCTCGAGCCGCACGGGGTCGAGTGCGAGCTCCTCGCGCGCGTGCCCGAGCGGGCGAGCCTCGTCGCGCGGATCCGCGGCCGCGGCGACGGGCCGACGCTTCTGCTCCTGTCGCACACGGACGTCGTGCTCGCGGATCCCGCCGAGTGGACCGTGCCGCCGTTCGCCGGCGAGCTCCGCGACGGCGAGGTCTGGGGCCGCGGCGCGCTCGACATGAAGGGCCAGGTCGCGGCGAGCGCGGTCGCGATGGCGTCGCTCGCGCGCGAGGGGTTCGAGCCGGCGGGCGACCTCGTCTTCGCCGCGACCGCAGACGAGGAGGTCGGCGACGGCTTCGGGCTCTCGTGGCTCTGCGAGGCGCACCCGGACGCGGTCCGCTGCGACTACGCGGTCAACGAGGGCGGCGGCGAGCGGCTCGAGCTCGGCGGCCGCGCGTTCTACGTCTGCTCCGCCGCGGAGAAGATGACGGCGCCGTTCCGGATCCGCGTGCTCGGCCGCTCGGGGCACGCGTCGATGCCGGCGATCGCGGACAACGCGCTCGTGAAGGCGGCGACGCTGATCGAGCGGCTCGTCGCGTTTCGCCCCGAGCCGCAGGTGCAGCAGGAGGTGGAGGCGTTCCTCCGCGCCGTGCTCGGCGACGTTCCGTCCGCGGGGTCGGTTGTCGCGCGGGCGCGCGAGGCCGGGCGCGACGTCGTCGAGACGGTCGAGCCGCTGCTCGCGGCGACGTTCTCGCCGACGATGATCTCCGCGTCGCAGAAGCGGAACGTCATCCCCGCGGTGTGCGACGTCGAGGTCGACTGCCGGCTCCTGCCGGGCCAGACGCCGGCGCACGTCGAGCCGATGATCCGCGCGGTGCTCGGCGGCGACATCGAGTACGAGCTGATCTGGAGCGAGCCGCCGCAGGGCGGGACGCGTTCCGCGCTCGACACGCCGCTGTGGGACGCGGTCGAGTCGTTCGTCGCGGAGGCCGAGCCGGAGGCGCGCGCAGTCCCGATCTGCACCGCCGGCTTCACGGACAGCCACTGGCTCCGCGACGCGTTCGGCGCCGTCGCGTACGGGTTCTTCCCGGCGCGGACGATGCCGGCCGACCTGAGCGCGACGCTGATCCACTCGGCCGACGAGCGCGTGCCGGTGGACGACCTCGAGCTCGGCGTGCACTGGCTCCGTCACGCGGCGAAGGCGATCTGCGGGTGATCCTCGAGCTCGCGTCGGTCGCGGAGCTCGAGTCGGCGCTCGCGGAGGAGGGGTTCTTCGGGCGGGACGACGTCGTCGCGCGTGTCTACGTCGGCTATCGCGCGTCGGACGGGATGCGACGGTCGGGCGCGCCGCCGCCGCCGGAGCCGTGCCCGTTGCCGGCGGTCGCGTGCGTGATCGAGCCGGCCGACGCGGCGCCGCGCGCGGCGGGAGCGTTCGCCGTCGGCGACTGGACGCCGACCTGGAGCGAGGACGAGTACGCGGCCGCGGTCGACGCGGTGCGCGACGCGATCGCGGAGGGCGACGTCTACCAGGTGAACCTCGTCCAGCATCTCTCCGCTCCGTTCGAGGGCGACCCGGCCGGGCTCGCGCGCGCGCTCGCGCCGCTCCGGCCGCTCGAGCCGGCGCCGCTCGCGGGGGCGGGGTGGACGATCGTGTCGGCGTCGCCGGAGCTCCTGCTGTCGCGCCGCGGCGACGTCGTGCGCACGTCGCCGATCAAGGGCACGCGTCCGGCGGGCGTCTCCGTCGACTCGCCGAAGGACGCGGCCGAGCACGTGATGATCGTCGATCTCGAGCGGAACGATCTCTCCCGGGTCTGCGTGTCGGGGAGCGTGCGCTGGCCCGAGCTGCTCGCGGAGCGCGAGCTCGCCGGCGTGACCCATCTCGTCGCGACCGTCGAGGGCGAGCTGCGCGACGGCGTCTCGCTCGCGGAGCTGCTCGACGCGGTGCTGCCCGGCGGCTCGGTCACCGGCTGCCCGAAGATCGCGGCGCTCGACCTGATCGCCGGCCTCGAGCCGGTCGGCCGCGGCGCCTCGATGGGCGCGCTCGGCCGCGTGTACCCGAACGGCGACCTCGACCTCGCGCTCACGATCCGCACGTTCGCCGTCGCCGAGGGCTTGGTGCACCTCTGGGTCGGCGGCGGGATCGTGTGGGACTCCGACCCGCGCGCAGAGGTCGAGGAGTCGTGGGTGAAGGCGCGGCCGCTCCTCGCGGCGATCGGCGCGCCGCTGCCGGCGGCGATCGCGTGACGCTGCTCGCGCTCGCGAGGCTCGGCTCGGGCGTCGTCCCGGTCGACGAGCCGGTACTGCACGCGGACGACCTCGCCGTCCTGCGCGGCCAGGCCGTCTTCGAGACGATCCGCGTCTACGCGGGCCGCCCGTTTCGGCTCGACGCGCACCTCGACCGGCTCGAGGCGTCCGCGCGGCGGCTCGGCCTGGCCGCGCCGGACCGCGCCGGCTTCGAGGAGAGCGTCGCCGCTGCGCTCGCGTCGTGCGACACGCGCGACGACGCGTCACTGCGGCTGCTCTGGACCGCGGGGCGCGAGGACGCGGCCGAGCCGGTCGGGCTCGTCCTCGTCTCGACGCTCTCGCCGGACCTCGACGCGCTGCGCGCGCGCGGGCTTCGGCTTGCCGTCGTCCGCTGGGCTCCGGGCGCGCTCGCCGGCGCGAAGTCGACGAGCTACGCGGAGAACATGGCGGCGCGCGATGCCGCCGTGCACGCCGGCGCGGACGACGCGCTGTTCGTCTCTCCCGACGACGTCGTGCTCGAGGCGCCCACGTCGAACGTCTGGATCCGGGAGGGCGACTCGGTGATCACGCCGCCGCTCGAGCTGCCGCTCCTCGCGGGCGTGACGCGCGCGGCGCTGCTCGAGCTCGCGCCGTCGGCCGGGTTCGAGGCCCGGGAGGCGAGCTTCCCGCTCGCGCGGCTGCTCGCGGCGGACGAGGTCTTCTACTCGTCGTCGCTTCGCGAGGTGACGCCGGTCGTCGCGGTCGACGGCGACCCCGTCGGCGGCGGCGCGCCCGGCCCCGCGGCGGCTGCGCTCCAGCGGGCCCTCCGCACCGCCGCCACGGGCTAACCTTCGTCCATGACCGAGGAGTCGAAGGTCCGGCTCGGCGGGATGGCGCTCCCGAACGGCGTGCTCGTCCACGGGCCGACGTCGTGGGCATGCGCGATCCGCCGCCGCGACGGGACGATCGAGGTCGTGTCGCAGAGGAAGCGCGTGCAGGCGGCGCGGGTGTCGAGCCCGTTCCTTCGCGGGCCGGCGCGATTCCTCGAGGCGATCGCGATCCTGCCCCAGGTGAAGCGGCGGATGCCGTCGGCGAAGCTTCCGATGGAGAGCCCGCGGATCATCGGCGCGATGCTCGGCACGGCCGTCGCGGTGAGGTCGATCCGCGAGTCGCGCCGGCTCGGTCCCGTGACGCAGGAGGTGCTCTCGGGCGTGCTCTCGCTCCTGCCCGCGGCGCTCGCGCTGCGCGGCTCGGAGCTCGCGGCGTACCACGGCGCGGAGCACATCTCGATCGGGACCTACGAGCACGGGCCGGGCGCGACGAAGGAGCACGAGCGCTGCGGCGGCCACCTCGTCGGCCCGCTCGTCGTCACCTCGGTCGCCGGCAACGTCCTCGCCGGGCTCGCGCCGGAGCGCGCCCGCCCGCAGGCGCGGGCGGCCGCGCAGTTCGGTGCGCTTGCCGCGGCGACGGAGATCTTCGGCTGGATGACGCGCAACCCCGACAATCCCGTGGCACAGGCGCTGTCGAAGCCGGGCCACGAGCTCCAGCACCGGCTCTCGACAGCGGAGCCGTCCGAGGCGCAGCTCGAGGTCGCGGAGGCGGCGCTCGCCGCGTGCCTCGCGCTCGAGAATGGCCCAGACGGCCCGTAGGCAGCGGCTCGCGCCGGAGATCTTCGACCTGCCGGTCGAGAAGATGCGCGCCGGCTGGTACACCGACGCGTACTTCAACCACGCACGCGACGCGCTGCTCGCGGACGGCCGCCATCCGCGCGTCGTGATGCAGGTGTTCCAGAAGGCGAACGCGTGGCTCGGCGGCATGGACGAGGCGATCGCGATCCTCAAGCTCTGTGCGCGCGAGCACGACGGGCTCGTGATCAACGCGCTCCACGACGGCGACCGGATCGATCCGTGGGAGGTCGTGCTGACGATCGGGGGCGACTACACCGCGTTCGCGCACCTCGAGACGGCGTACCTCGGGACGCTCGCGCGGCGCACGCTCATCACGACGAACGTCGTCCACGTGCTCGAGGCGGCGAACGGGAAGCCGATCATCTTCATGCCGGCGCGGCACGACCACCACCGCGTCCAGACCGGCGACGGGTACGCGGCGTACGTCGCGGGGAAGGTCGTCGGCGCGGAGATCGGCGTCACGACCGACGAGCAGGCGTCGTGGTGGGGCGGCCGCGGGATCGGGACGGTGCCGCACTCGCTCATCGCCTCGTACGGCGGCGACACGGTGCTCGCCGCACGGAAGTTCGCCGAGTGGGCGTCCCCGGACACGAACGTCACCGTTCTCGTCGATTTCGAGAACGACTCGGTGCGAACGGCGCTCGAGGTCGCGGACGCGCTCGGCGACCGGCTCTGGGGCGTGCGGCTCGACACGTCCGAGGCGCTCGTCGACCGCTCGCTCTGGACCGAGCTCGGCGACTTCAGGCCGACCGGCGTGAACGAGCGACTCGTCTGGAAGGTCCGGAACGCGCTCGACGCCGCGGGCCACGGGCTCGTGCGCATCGTCGCCTCCGGCGGCTTCACCGCGGAGAAGATCCGCGACTTCGAGGAGAAGGGCGTGCCCGTCGACGCCTACGGCGTTGGCTCGTCGCTCATCCGCGGCTCGAACGACTTCACGGCCGACGTCGTGATGACCGACGGGAAGCCGTCCGGCAAGGTCGGCCGCACGGTTCGCGAGAACCCGCGCCTCGAGCTCGTCACCTGAGCTCGAGGTAGACCGGGCCCGCCGCAGGCTTCCGCGCGAACAGGCGCGTCACCCGCCCCTGCAGCTCGAGCGCGCGCCGCTGCCAGCCGTACTTCCGCCGGAGGAGGGGCACGACGACGTCCGCGGCGTCGTCGCCGAGCACGCGCGCCGTGCCCTCGCGCCGGGCGCCGCGCTCCCGGCCGCGTGCGTCCGACGGCGCGACGAGCACCCGCGGGTCGCGCCGGATCCGCTTCACCTTCCACGTCTCGGCGCCCGTCCAGACGAGCAGGCGCTCGCCGTCGTCGCTCACGACCCAGACCGGCGTCGACGCAGCGCTGCCGTCGCGCCGGAACGTCGTGAGGCTGATGTACCGCTCGTCCGCGAGCTCCCCGAGCATCGCCCGAACCTCCTTGTATACAGCGTATACTCATGAGTGTACACCGTATACAGCAATGTGTACAGCGTAGACTTCGGTGCGATGCCGCGCCTCGACCGCAACGCCGTCCTCCGCGCGGGGCTGGCCCTCGCCGACAAGGGCGGGCTCGACGCCGTCACGTTCCGGCGCGTCGCGGAACGGCTCGGCGTGACGCCGATGGCCCTGTACCGCCACGTCGAGCGCAAGGACGACCTCCTCGACGGGATGGCGGACCTGCTCTACGCGGAGCTCGACATCCCGGACGAGAGCGGCGACTGGTGGGCCGAGCTCGCGGCGCTCGCGCGGTCGACGCGGCGGGTGCTCCTTCGCCACCCCGCGGCGGCACAGCTCTTCGCGCGGCCGCTCGCCGGCCCGAACTCGGTGCGGCTCGGCGAGGCGCTCCGCGGCACGCTCGAGCGCGCCGGCTTCTTCCCGCACGAGGTCGACGAGCTGCACGAGCAGCTGACGCAGATGGTGTTCGGGCTCATCCTCCCCGAGCTCCACCCGGGTCCGAAGCGCGGCCGGCGCGCGCGGGACGCCGCGTTCGAGCGCGGGATCGAGCTCCTGCACGCCGGCCTGCTCTGGCGGCTCGGGCGACAATGACGCCCATGGGCACGACGATCCTGTGGGACGTCGACACGCAGGTCGACTTCATGGAGCCGTCCGGGAAGCTCTACGTCCCGGGCGCCGCCGACGTTGCGCCTGCGATGGAGCGGCTCGTCGACGCTGCGCGCGCCGCGGGTCTCGTCCACGTCGCGTCCGCCGACGACCACGAGCTGACGGATCCGGAGATCTCCGACGCCCCGGACTTCCGCAGCACGTACCCGCCGCACTGCCTTCGCGGAACGCGCGGCGCCGAGAAGATCCTCGAGACGAAGCAGCGCGACCCGCTGCCGCTCGGGCTCACGCCGTACGCGCCGGCCCAGCTCGCCGCGCTCGTCGGCGGCCGCCGCGAGATCCTGCTCCTGAAGAAGAGCTTCGACGTCTTCACGAACCCGAACGCCGAGGGCGTCCTCGCCGCGCTCGACCCGGCCGAGATCCTCGTGTTCGGGGTCGCGACCGACGTCTGCGACGACGCGGCGATCCGCGGATTCCTCGCCCGCGGCCGCCGGGTCAGGTTCGTCGAGGACGCCGCCCGCGGGCTCGACGAGGCCCGGACTGCGGCTTGCCAAGCGGCCTGGCGGGCCGCCGGGGTCGAGTTCACGACTGCCGCGGAAGCCGTCGCGTCCCTCGGCTAAGGGATTCCCCCCTCCCTGCCGATGAGGTCGGGGGATGGTGAGCCACTGGTTCCACGCCGCGAACGACTTCGCCCAGTACTGGCTGCCGCTGGCGTTCTTCGTGATCCTCATCTTCACCGCCTGGCTGCTCTGGAAGATGGTCGGGATGCTGCCGCGCGTGAAGCCGACGACCGTCGACTCGAACGCGAAGACGAGCGTCACCTGGAGCGACGTCGCCGGGGTCGAGGAGGTGCGCGCCGAGCTCGAGGAGGTCGTCGACTTCCTGCGCGACCCGCGCCGCTTCGAGCGGCTCGGCGCGAAGGTGCCGAAGGGCCTGCTCCTCTACGGCCCTCCCGGAACCGGCAAGACGCTGCTCGCGAAGGCGGTCGCGCACGAGTCGGGCGCGAAGTTCTACTCCGCGAGCGCGTCGTCGTTCGTCGAGATGTTCGCCGGCCTCGGTGCCGCTCGCATCCGCAAGCTCTTCGCCGAGGCGCGGAAGCACGCACCCTCGATCGTGTTCATCGACGAGCTCGACGCCGTCGGCGCGCAGCGCAGCGGCCACGGCTTCAACCGCGAGCAGGATCAGACGCTGAACCAGCTGCTCGTCGAGCTCGACGGGTTCGAAGGCGCGCACCAGGTCGTCGTGATGGGCGCCTCGAACCGGATCCAGGACCTCGACCCTGCACTGCTTCGCCCGGGCCGCTTCGATCGGCAGATGCTCGTGGCGCCGCCGGATCTCGCCGGACGCGAGGCGATTCTCGGCGTGCACACGCGCGGGAAGCCGCTCGGCCCGGGCGTCGACCTCCACCAGATCGCGCGGCAGACCTCCGGCCTCAGCGGCGCCGAGCTCGCGAACGTCTGCAACGAGGCCGCGATCTTCGCAGGCCGCCGCAAGGACAACTACGTGAACCAGACCGACTTCGACGCCGCAATCGAGCGCGTCGTCGCCGGCCTCCAGCAGAAGAAGGTGCTGACGGAGAAGGAGCGCCGGATCCTCGCGTACCACGAGGGCGGCCATGCGCTCGTCTCGCATCTGATGGGCGCCGCGATGGAGCTCCAGAAGGTGACGATCGTGTCGCGCGGCGACGCGCTGGGGTACGCGTTCTACCTCCCCGGCGAGGACCGCTACCTCCACACGAAGGAGGAGCTCGTCGACCGCATGATCGTCGCGCTCGCCGGCCGCGCTGCCGAGGAGGTCGTCTTCGGCCGCGTCACGAACGGCGCCGCGAACGATCTCGAGAAGGTCACCGAGATCGCCCGCTCGATGGTCTTCGAGTGGGGCATGGCGGAGAGCATGTCGTCGCGCACGGTGCGCGCCGACAACTACGCGCTGTCCGAGGCGACGAAGCGGATGCGCGACGAGGAGCAGGCGCGCCTCACCGACGGCGCGTACGACGAGGCGATCCGCCTGCTGAAGAAGCACCGTGCACCGCTCGACCGCGTCGCGCTCGCGCTCCTCGAGAAGGAGACGCTCGTCCGCGAGGAGCTGCTGCAGCTCGTCGCCGACGTCGAGCCGGAGTCGCGCGCGTCGGAGTCGGTCGGCGTCCCGCGCGTCGTCGCGGCCCGCCGTCCGCGCCGGCTCCTGTAGCGCTACTTGCCCAGCGCCGAGATGTCGATCGCGCCCTTCGGCGCGACGATCGCGACGGTCTTGTCCCAGTTGTCGAAGGAGACCGTGCCCTGCTTGCCGCCGTTCGGGCTCTCGAGCTCGATCGGGTACGGCTTGCCGGTCGTCGCGACGAAGAGCGTCCCGCCGCTCTTCGTGTCCTTGAGCGCGATCACCTTCTGGCTCCCCACCGTCGACCGGCTTCCCTTCGCGAGGGTGCCGTGCGAGTCGAGCGTCCCGTTGAAGAACGACGTGAGGTCGGTGAGCGCCGTCAGCGACGAGAGCTGCCCGGTCTTGGCGGAGCCCTCGAGCCACTTGCCCTTGAGGAGCGCCGCGGCGGCCGCGCCCGCGAACGCCTTGTAGAACGCCTCCGAGCCGCGGATGTAGACCTTGTCGCCGACGCGGACGATGTCGAAGCCGAGGCCGTTCTCCGACATGTGGCCGGTGCCGCCCTTGCCGCGGACGAGCGTGAGGTCGACGGCCACCGGCTTGCCGCCGGTGTCGATCTTCCCGGAGATGTGGACGGCAGTCGCGCCGTTCGCCGCCGTCTTCGCGGCGCTGAGGATGTCGGCCGGCGACTTCGCCGCGACGCCGTTGTCGTTCGACCCGCCCCCGCCGCAGCCGGCGAGGAGCGCGACCGCCGCCACGAGAGCCGCCACCGAGATGAACCGCATGCCTGCCTCCCTCTGCACTCGACCGTTGCCGGACACACTTTCCTCCTCCTGTCGGCCGGACTCCGTCGGGTGGACGGCGCCGACCGGCTAGCATCGGGCCCGTGGAGACGAGCGGGATTCACCACGTCGGGGTCGCCGTCGAGAATCTCGACGAGGCGGTCGCGACGTACGAGCGGCTGTTCGGCGGCCGCGTCGAGCGGCGCGTTCGCGTCGACGACCAGGGTCTCGAGGCGGCGTCGGTGCTCGTCGGCGAGACGCGGATCGAGCTCCTCGCGGCGCTCGACGGCGACACGCCGGTCGGGAAGTTCCTCGCACAGCGCGGCCCCGGCATGCATCACGTCGCGTACGAGGTCGGCGACATCCGCGCGGCGCTCGCGAGCCTCTCCGCGGCGGGCGCCGAGCTGATCGACGCCGAGCCGCGCGTCGGGATGTTCGGGCACGAGATCGCGTTCGTCCATCCGGAATCCGTCCACGGCGTTCTCTCGGAGGTGGTGTCGCGTGGCTGACGAGCGCATTCGGGTCGAGCTCGGCTTCGAAGGCGGGCAGGTGATCGGGGGCTTCGTCGACGCCGCGTCGGCCGACCAGCTCGAGAAGGCGTTGCACGAGGACGGCCCGCGCGTCGTCGTGCTCGACAGCGAGGACGGCCCGTACCACGTCGTCGTCCCGCGCGTGTCGTACTTCAAGCGGTTCAGCCGCGCGAGCCGCGTCGGCTTCTCCTAGTCGGCGTGGCCCTCGAGGTCGGGATCGTCGGCCTGCCGAGCTCCGGCAAGTCGATGCTGTTCGAGGCGCTGACGGGGGCGAAGGCGCACGGCGAGGTCGCGATGGCGGCGATCCCGGACCCGCGGCTCCAGCAGCTCGCGGACGTCGTGTCGGCGCGGAAGGTGACGCCCGCGGCGATCCGCGTCGTCGAGGTGCGCGGCACGGGGCCGGCGCTGCTCGGCAACCTGCGCCAGGTCGACGCGCTGCTCGTCGTCCTCGACGGCTTCTCCGGGACCCACGTCCCCGCCGACGATCTCGAGACGCTGCGGCTCGAGCTGCTCGTCGCCGACCGCGACCACGTCGAGCGCCGGCTCGAGCGCGTCGCGAAGCAGGCGAAGTCGGGCGAGGCGAAGCTGAAGAAGGAGGCCGAGGCGCTCGAGCGGCTGCTCGCGCACCTCGACGCGGGGAAGACGCTCGCCGACTGGGGCGAGGAGCTTCCGCCCGAGCTCGAGCCGCTGACGACGAAGCCGCTGATCGCGATCGAGAACGGGCCGGGTGGGATCGACCTGAAGCTCGAGGCCGAGCTCGCGGAGCTGCCGGAGGACGAGGCGGCGGAGTTCCGCGGCAGCGGCGAATCCGCGCTCGGCGAGGTCGTGCGGCGGCTCGCGGAGACGCTCGACCTCATCACGTTCTTCACCGCGGGCGAGAAGGAGACGCGCGCGTGGACGCTGCGGCGCGGCGAGACTGCGCTCGACGCGGCGGCGACGATCCACACCGACATCGCGCGCGGGTTCATCCGCTGCGAGGTCGTGCGCTGGGACGACCTCGTCCGGCTCGGCTCGCACGCGGAGGTCTCGCGCGCCGGGCTGCAGAAGCTCGAGGGCAAGACCTACGTCGTCGAGGACGGCGACGTCCTGAACGTGCGCTTCAACGTCTGAGCTCGCGTTGGGCGGCGCGGCGGGGTCGTACGCCCCCGCCGCATGGTGGGCTAGCAGCAGTCGCCGCCGCACTCCGGAGTCGATCGCCGCATTGCGGGGCGCACTCGCGCGTGGGCCGACCTCGTGACACGTGCCCGGTGCTCCCGGGCACGACCGACGTCGACTTGGCAGGTGGTGCCTGGCACCGTCGTGCAACGTGTGCCGTGTTCGTCGCAACTCTGTCGCAAGACGCAAAAGACACCTTGCCGTTGGCAGGTTGTGCCAGGCACCGTCGTGACGTGCCGAGGCGACCACGCTATCCAGGACCGGGCGTGTTCCATGTCACCGTCAACGGGACAGGGCCGGGACCGCTCTACCGCGACCGGGCCGATCCGTTCGTCTGGCATGCGCTCTTCACGAGCACCCTGATCCGCACCGGCTGGACGTGCATCTCGTTCTGCCTGATGACGACCCACCTGCACCTCCTGATCGACGTTCCCGACCGCTCGCTCTCCCGCGGCATGCATCTCCTGAACTCGCGTTACGCGCACGCGTCCAACGCCCGTCACGGACGGCAAGGCCCGCTCCAGCTGCGCCGCTTCAACGCTGTTCACGTCACGACGGACGCGCACCTCCTCGTCTGCTTCCGCTACGTCGCGCTGAATCCCGTCGAGGCGGGCGCGACCGCATCGCCGCTCGACTGGTCGTGGAGCACGTACGCCGGCACCGTGGGCGTCGAGGAGGGCTTCGGCTACGTCGACGCCTCGCGCGTCGTCGGGATGTTCGGCAACGGCCCGGAGGCCGTCGGCCGTCTCCGCCGGTTCGTCGAGGGCCGACCTACCCCGCGCTGATCAGCACGACGCCTGCGAGCGTGGCCACGATCCCGACGTCCTGTGCGAGCTGGACGCGCTCGCGGAGCGCGATGCGCGCGAGCATCACCGTCACGACCGGATAGAGCGACGCGAGCACGGACACGACGCTCAGCAACCCGTGCACCGACGCGGCGGCGAAGAACACGTTCCCGCCGGTGTCGAGGAAGCCGATCGCGACGAGCGCCGGGAGGTGCGGCCGAAAGCCTCGCGGGACGCCGCGCCGGCGCAGCAGCACGATCGACCAGACGAGCGTCACCGACGTGCACCGGAAGAGGAACGACGGCCAGAGCCAGTCCTGCCCCGATGCCGCGTGCATCGGGACGTAGTAGCCGCCGAACGCGAGCATCGCGAGCGCGGCCCAGCCGACTCCGGCGGCCAGCCGGGTCCGCTGCTCGTGCCGCTCGACCGACGCGAGCGCGCTGCCGCCGATCGCCGCGACGAACCCGACCTCCTGCAGCGTCGAGACGTTGTCGCCGGACGCGATCCCCCAGATCACGGGGAACGCCGCCGCGAGCGACGCGATCGGCACGACGACCGACATCGCGCCCGCCTCCATCCCGCGGTAGAACGCGAAGAGCCCGACCGTCCCGAGCACGGCCGAGAGGCACGCCCACGCGATGTTCCATCCCGGCGGCGCGGTCCCGCGCACGGCGACCGCGACCGCGAGCGCAACGAGCCCGAACGGCTGCGAGAGCGCCATCACCGACAGCGCCCCGAGCACGCGCGACTTCAGCCCGCCGAGGAAGTCGCCGAACCCCCAGGCGAGGCTGGCCCCGAGCGCGAACGCTGCCGAGAGCACTACTCGGTCACGGGCCGCGTCGCCGCGACCGCGTCGAGCTGGTTCGCGTGATACAGCACCGCCGCCTCGGCGGTGCGCGCTGCCCGCAGGTCGTGATGGCACGACACCGCGTGCAGCAGCTCCGTCGGCGCGCCGGCGTCCTCGAGCATCCGCAGCCCGAGGTGGACGTGACCGAGCAGCCGTCCCTCGTCGGTCGGCGCGAAGAGCGGCGGCGGCCCGAGCTCGCGCGTCCGCCCGACGTCGTGCACGAGCGCAGCGGCGAGCAGCAGATCCGCCCGCAGCCGCGGATGGACCTGCGCGAGCTCGCGGCAGATCGTCCCGACGCCGACGGTGTGCTCGAGCAGCCCGCCGGCGTACGAGTGGTGCCCGTCCGGCGTCGCGGGATACGAGCGCAGCGGCGCCGTGCCCAGCACGCGCACGACGACGGAACGCAGCACGTCGTCGTGGATCTCCGCCGTGAGGAACTCGAGGAACCCTTCCAGCTCGTCCGCGTCGCGGCGCAGCGCCGGCGCCATCGCCGACGGGTCGACGTCCTCCGCAGGCTCGAGCGTCCGCACGTCGAGCTGGAGCCGGTCGCGGAATCGCTCGACGCGGCCGAGCACGCGCACCGCGTCCCCCTC
>DATJOZ010000157.1:0-2329 GCA_035506655.1 Gaiellaceae bacterium | reverse complement strand
CGCGATGAGCGAGAGGCGGCGCACCGCGCCAGGGTACCGGCGCATCCGTGAGGATCGGTTAAGGAGCGAAGGCGTAGACGCCGTTCGTGCCGCCGCCCGCGATCACGACCCGGTTTCCGACGGTGGTCGCGGTCGGGTCGGCGAGCGCGGCGAGCGCGAGGCTACGCATGCAGCGAGATGGTGCCCACGGCGCCCTGCCCGTCGTCGGCCGGGCCCCAGTTCGCGCTCACCCAGCGGCGCTTGCCGTTCACGAGGACGCACCGGCCGACGAACCCCGTCATCCCGACGCGGGTCACGCGGCCGCGGCAGACGTCGCCGCTCGGCAGGTACTCGAGCTGGAGCGACGTCGCGTCCAGCGCCTGCGGCGAGACGAGGAGGTCGGCGCGGACGAGGAGCTTCTGCGGGCCGCTCCCGCTGCCGACGAACGAGACGATCTGCTTCAGCCGGTTGCCGTCCCGCTGGACGGTCCCGGTCAGCCGCTCGCTGAACTTCGCGGAGTTCCACGGCCGCACCGTCCGGTGCGGCACCCCGAGCAGGAGGACGGGCACGCCGACGAGCGCGGCGGCGCCGGCCAGGGCGATCGCCGGCGACGCGAGCCTCGAGCCGGTCGCGCGCCAGAGCGCGAGCGTCCCGACGGACGCGATCGAGACGCCGTAGAGGACGAGCCACGGTGCGGTGCGGTCGGTCCCGGCGAGGATCCCGTGCGCCGACGCGAAGCCCCAGACGGCGAAGTTCGCGTAGTGCAGCTTCCGCCAGACGCGGTACGGGATCTGCTTCCGGTACCGGTTCGTGATCGCGAGCGCGACGAGCAGCTCCGCGGCGGCGATCCCGAGGCCGACCGAGAACGGCCGGTAGCGCGACGTGAACGGCACGAGAATCTGCGCGAGCGTGAAGGGCATGAACGAGTCCGCCGCGATCGCGAGCACGTGGAGGCCGATCAGCGAGCCGACGAGCAGCCCGCCGAAGCGGTGGACGTCCTCCGCCGCGAAGCGCGGCCAGCGGCGCGTCTGCACCTTGCCGCCGAGCGCCATGCCCAGACAGACGACAACCGTGAGGACGACGTAGGCGGCGACGCCGGACGCGCGGGCCGCGTACCAGATCGCCGGGGCCGCGGTCAGGTGCACACGGCCTCGGGCGTCAGGGCGCGGCTCCACGACTCGTTGACGGCGATCGCGCCGTCCCGGTCGACGAAGCGGCCGGGGAGCCCGCGCGCGTCGAGCCAGTCGGGCCCCTCGTCGCCGTGGAGGAACGCCGCCTTCGCCGCGACGTCGGCCGCGAGGCACGTCGCGCCGGAGACCGTCACCTGCTGCCAGGGCGACGCCGCCGGCCGGCCGGTGCGCGGGTCGAGGAGGTGATGCTGCTCCTCGCCGCCGCGCCGCCACCGGCGCGACGCGGTACCGCTCGTCGCGAGCCCGCCGCTGACGACGCGGACCGTCCCGCCGCCGGGCAGCCCGACGTCCACCGGGCCGCGCACGACGAGGTCGCCGCCGGCGGAGACGAATCCCGCGCCGCGGACGAGCCCGGCCGCCTCGTCGACGGCGAGCGACTTGACGACGCCGTTCAGGTCGAGCGCGACGCCCGGCGGCCGCATCAGGATCCGGCCGTCGAGCCGAACGCGGCGGAGCCGGGACGCGACCGGCGGCCCGGGCGGCGCCGGGTCGTCGCCGAGCTCGTCGAAGTCGCGGTCGTAGCCGGCGGCCTCGAGCGCCGCGCCGAGCGTCGGGTCGACGAGCCCGCGCGTCTCCCGTGCCGCGTCGAGCGCGGCGGCGAGCGCCCGCGCGAAGAGCGGCGAGACCGCGACGGCCCACGCGGGCGACGCGTTCACGCGCGAGAGCTCGCTGCCCGGCAGGAAGCGGCTGAAGGTTCCCTCCCAGCGCGCGAAGACCGCGGCGACCTCGTCGGGGTCGGCCCCGGAGAGGACGATCTCGCAGCCCATCGCGCGGAAGCGGTGCACGCCGCTCACGACGTGCTCGTCACCACCGGCGGCGGCTGGACGGGCGGGGCGATCTGGCCCGCCGCGAGGGCGCTCCGCCGCACGGCGAGCTCGAACGCCTGCGGCGCGGCGAGCGGCTTCGCACGGTGGCGCGTGTGGCCTGGGGCCTGCGCCCGTGCGCCCACGAAGGAGACCCCGAAGAGGAGTGCCGTCAGCCCTCCGAGCATGACCTTCGCTCCGCGCGCACGGGCGCGGGCCGCCGCGATACGCGACCGAGCTTCCGCGTCGACCGACCCACGGGCCACGGTTCGAGTCTCGGGCCGGCGCCTGTGAGAACGCTGAGACCGGGGTTAAGACCCCGTTGAACGCAGCCGCCGCGCGTGGCATAACGAGGGG
>DATJOZ010000156.1:0-5878 GCA_035506655.1 Gaiellaceae bacterium | reverse complement strand
TCGCCAACCGGAACGTCACGCCGATCGCGGCGGGCGGCGCGCTCGCAGGGGTCGCCGCCGGTGCTGCGGTCTCGATCGGGAACGTCAGCGGCGACACGACGGCCACGATCGGAAACGTCGCGATCGGCGGCGGCGGCTCGGTCGGCTCGCTCACGGTCGGCGCGGTCTCGACGATCGACGACGAGGTCACGGTCGTCTCGGTCGAGGCCGGTGTCGGCGCGGGCATCGGCGCTGCGGTCGGCATCGCGGACGTCGAGGGCCAGACGAAGGCCTCGTCCGGCGCCCACGGCCCGGTCGCCGGCAACGTGACGGTCGCGGCGAAGGGCACGACGACCGCGAACGTCAGCTCGGCGAACGTCGCGACCGGCCTCGTCGCCGTCGGCGTCACCGCCGCGCTCGCGACCGACGGCCGCTCGACGATCGCCGAGGTCACGCCCTCCGGGAACACCCCGGCGGGCGGCTCGGTCAAGGTCACCGCAACCTCGACGAACCGCGCGACCGCGACCGCGCCCGGCGGCTCCCTCGGCGGCCTGTCCGTTCTCGTGATGCTTCCGTTCGCGACGATCTCCGGGAGCACGGAGGCGCACCTGAACGGGAGCGCGCCGAGCTCGACGAGCGTGTCCGTGACCGCGACGTCGGACAACCTCGCGTCGGCGGAGGCGGACATCCTCAGCATCTCGATCGGCGGCGGCGCCGGCGCGTTCGCCGACGCCGAGATCACGAGCACGGCCGACACGGAGGCGACCGTCGGCTCGACGTCGACGATCGGCTCGAGCGGCGCGGTGCTCGTCGAGGCGACGACGACCGGGCAGAACAACACGGCGACGGCGACGGCGAAGGGCCTCTCCGCCGGGATCATCGGCTCGGTCGCGATCATGGGCTCGAAGGCGGTCGTCGACGGCGCGGTGCTCGCCGAGCTCGACGGCACCGTCACCGGCTCGACCTCGGTCTACGTCCACGGCGTCAGCGTCGACACGGCGACCGCGGACACGCTCGTCGCATCCGTCGGGTTCGGCTTCTCCGGCGCCGGCGCCGGCGCGCTCGCCGACATCGGCACCGGCGCGACGACGAGCGCGATCTCGAAGTCGACGGCGGACGTCACGAGCACCGGCGGCGTCGGGATCCAGGCCGCGTCGACGAACACCGCGACCGCGACCTCCGACGTCGGCTCCGGCGGGCTCGTCGGCCTCGGCGTCAGCCTCCCGCAGGCGCTCGTCGAGGGCCGGACGCGCGCCGAGTTCGACGGCCACGACCTCTCCGGCGGCTTCTTCGTCGTCGCGACCGGGCTCAACACCGCGACCGCCGACGCGGACGTGCTCACGATCGGCCTCATCACCGGCGCCGGCGCCTCGGTCGACGCCGAGGTGACCGCGGACGCCGACATCCAGGCCTTCGTCGGCTCGACGGGGCTCATCCGCTCGGTGGCCGGCGTGCTCGTCGGCGCCGGTGGGACGAACCTCGCGACCGCCACGCCGGCGAGCGGCTCGGTCAGCCTGATCGGCATCAACATCCTCCTGCCGACCGCGAAGGTCGGCGCGGCGACGCAGGCCGAGCTCGACGGCGACGTCATCACCTTCGGCGACGTCACGGTCCGGGCGCTGGGGCTGGACACGGCGACCGCCACGGCGAACATCGACGGGTTCTCGCTCGTCGGCGGCGGCAGCGGCGTCAGCGCCGACGCCGAGATCCTCACCGGCGCCGACATCAGCGCCGGTGTGGGGGCGACCTCGACGATCGTCGCCGTCGGCAATGTGGTCGTCGACGCCGAGCAGCTGAAGCCGGGCAACACGGCGACGGCGACCTCGCACTCGATCACGGGCGGCGGCCTCCTGAACGCCGGCATCTTCTTCGCGAAGGCGCTCGTCGGCGGCGCGGTCACGGCCACCCTGAACGGCAACGCCGCCGCCGCGACGATCACCGTCACCGCGCTCGGCTCGAACACGTCGAAGGCCGCGACGTCGTCGTTCGGGCTCGGCGCCTTCTCGATCAGCGGGGCGGGCGTCGACTCCGAGGTCACGGCGTCGGCGGACACGAACGCGACCGTCGGCACGGGGACGCTCTTCTCGCTCGGCGCGATCACCGTCACCTCGACCTCGACCAACACGGCGACGGCGACCTCCGACGCCGCGAACGGCGGCCTCGTGGCCGGCGGCGTCAACGTCCCGACCGCGAAGGTCGCCGGCGGCACGAAGGCCGAGCTCGGCGCGACGGTCACCAACGGCACGACGCTCGACGTCACCGCGACGGGGACGAACGTCGCCACCGCCGACACGTCGCTGATCTCGATCGGCATCTTCGCCGGCGGCGGCGCGGCCGCGGACGCCGAGGTGACGGCGGCGGCAGACGTCGACGCGCTCGTCGACGCGAGCGCCGACATCACGGTGTCGGGCGACATCACGATCACCGCGACGGGGATCAACACCGCGACGGCGACGCCGTCGAGCGCGGCGCTCAGCGCGATCTCGATCGTCGTCCTCCTGCCGACCGCGAAGGTCGGCGGCGCGACGCTCGCGACCATGGACGGGACGATCGAGAACGGCCAGAGCCTCACCGTCCTCGCGCAGGGCCAGGACACGGCGATCGCGACGGCCGACATCGACAACTTCGGCCTCCTCGGCGCGGGCACCGGCGTCAACGCCGACGCGGAGATCCTCACCGGCGCCGACATCACCGCGAGCGTCGCCTCCGGGGCGTCGATCACCGTCGGCTTCGACGTCCTCGTCGAGGCGACGATCATCAACAACTGCGAGCGCCAGAAGAAGTGCACGCCGCCCGGGAATCTCGCGCAGGCTCACATCACGTCGACCGGCGGCGGCTTCATCGACGCCGGCATCTACTTCGCGCAGGCGCTCGACGGCGGCGCGGTGAAGGCGCGGCTCGACGGCGACGTGCTGAGCTCGACCTCGATCGCCGTCACCGCGATCGGCAAGAGCACGGCCGACGGCAGCTCGTCGTCCTTCGGGCTCGGCGCGTTCACGGTGAGCGTGGCCGAGGTCGACGCCGAGGTGACGAGCGCGGCCGACACGAATGCGACCGCGGGCACCGGGACGCTCACGTCGACCGGCTTCGTCGCGGTCGAAGCGAGCGCCCAGAACGTGGCGACGGCCTTCACGGACGCGGCGAACATCGGCCTCGCGGCCGGCGGCGTCGGCGTCCCGACCGCGAAGGTCGGCGGCGGCACGCTCGCCGAGCTCGGCTCGCACAACGCGCACGGCTCGGAGCTCGACGTCGTCGCGAACGCGACGAACACCGCGACTGCCACCTCGAAGCTGATCGCCGTCGGCGCGATCAGCGGCGGCGGCGCGGGCGTCGACGCCGAGGTGACCGCGGACGCCGACACGACGGCGCTCGTCGACGCCGGCTCGGTGATCATCATCGCCCCCGGCGGCGACGCGACGATCACCGCGACGTCCGTCGACCATGCGACGGCGACACCGTCGAGCGTCGCCGTGAGCCTTTTCGACATCTCGATCCTGATCGCGACCGCGAAGGTCGGCGGCGCGACGCGGGCCGAGATGGACGGGCACCTCGCCGCGGCGACCCTCACCGTCAAGGCGCGCGGCCAGAACATCGCGATCGCGACCGTCGACATGGCGCAGTTCGCCCTCGGCTTCGCCGCGTCCGGCGCCTTCAGCGACGCCGAGATCCTCACCGGCGCGGACGTCGTCGCGAAGATGGGCCCCGACGCGTTCGCCGTCATCTTCGGCTCCGCGCTCGTCGACGCCGGGCTGACGGCAGACGGCTCGGGCCACGAGAACTACGCGGACGCCGAGACGCACAACACGGGCGTCGGCCTCATCCACGCCGGTGTCTTCACCGCGAAGGCGCTCGTCGGCGGCGCGGTGATCGCGGACATGGAAGGCGAGCTCTGGGCGACCGACATCACCGTCACCGCGGCCGGGAAGAACGACGCCGAGGCCGACACGTCGGCGTTCGGGCTCGGGGCGTTCTCGGTGACGGGTACCGGCGTCGACGCCGAGGTGACCTCGAGCGCCGACGTGAACGCGATCGTCGGCAGCAAGCTCATCGTCTCGAACCCCGGCGACGTCACCGTCGGTGCGATCTCGAACAACATCGCGAACGCGACGTCGGACACCGCGGGCGGCGGCCTCCTCGTGATCGGCGTCAACATCCCGACCGCGAAGGTGGCCGGTGGGACGCTCGCGGAGTTCGGCGCCCCGGCCGCGATCTTCGGGAACCTGATCGTCGGCGCGATCGGCACGAACACGGCGACCGCGACGACGTCGATGATCAACATCGGCTTCTTCTCCGGCGGCGGCGCATCGGTCGACGCCGAGGTGACGTCGACCGCCGACGTCGCGGCGCTCGTGGACTCGACCGCGGTCATCGGCGCCGCGGGCGACATCGTCGTCGGCGCGGTCTCGACCGACCACGCGACGGCGGCGCCGTCGAGTGCGTCGGGCGGACTCTTCGACATCACGATCCTCCTCGCGACGGCGAAGGTCGGCGGTGCGACGACCGCGAACATGAACGGGACGATCAACGCCGGCGCGAGCCTCCTCGTCCGGTCGCGGGCGCAGAACTTCGCGGACGCACACTCGGACATCCACCAGTTCGAGCTGCTCGGCGCGGGCCAAGGCGCGTCGAGCGACGCCGAGGTCATCGCGGGCGCCGACGTCGTCGCTGCGACGGGTGCCGGCAGCTCGGTCAACGTCGCCGGCGACGTCACGATCGACGCGGGCTTCCACCTCTCAGGCGGCCACGGGAACTACGCGCACGCCGAGACGAACTCGGCCGGCGGCGGCCTCATCGACTTCGGGATCTTCTACGCCGACGCCGAGATCGCAGGCAAGGTCCGCGCGATCCTGAACGGCGACGTCCTCGGCGCCGCCTCGGTGACGGTCACCTCGACCGGCGTCAACGACGCGATCGCCGACACGTCGGCGTTCGGGCTCGGCGCGTTCTCGGCGAGCGGCGCCGGCGTGAACGCCGTCATCACCTCGAGCGGCGACGTCGACGCGCTCGTCGGCTCCGGGACGATCGTCACGCCCGGCGCGGTGAGCGTCACGGCGACCTCCGACAACTTCGCGCACGCGACCTCGGACGCAGCGGCCGGCGGCATCGTCGCCGGCGGCGTCACGGTTCCGACGGCGAAGGACGGCGGCGGCACGACGGCCGGCCTCGACGCGACCGTGAAGTCCGCGAAGAGCGTCACCGTGTCGGCGACCGGTACGAACACCGCGCTCGCGGAGACGCAGCTCATCGACATCGGCTTCTTCACCGGCGGCGGCGCGTCGGTCGACGCAGAGGTCACGTCGGCCGCCGACGTGGCGGCACTCATCGGCCCGGACGCGAACATCACGATCAGCGGGCCGGTGCAGGTGCTCGCGACCTCGACCGACCACGCGACGGCGACGCCGTCGAGCGTGGCGGTGAGCCTCTTCAGCATCACCGTCATGTTCCCGACGGCGCTCGTCGGCGGTGCGACGCTCGCGGACATGGACGGCACGATCAACGGCGCGTCCAGCCTCCTTGTCCAGTCACGCGGCCAGAACATCGCGCTCGCCACCGCCGACATCAAGCAGTTCGGTCTGCTCGGATCGGGCCAGGGCGCGAAGAGCGACGCCGAGGTCCTGCCGGGCGCCGACGTGACCGCGATGATCGGCAGCGACGCCGCCGTGAGCGTCCGCACGTTCGTTCGCGTCGACTCGGGCCTGACGCCGGACGGCATGGGCCGCCAGAACTACGCCGGCGCCGAGACCGGCTTCACGGGCGGCGGCTCGATCAGCGCGGGCGTCTTCTTCGCGAAGGCGATCGTCGGCGGCGCCGTCGACGCCGCGATGAACGGCGCGATCACGAGCGCGGGCTCGGTCACCATCGTCGCCGCCGGCCGGAACGACGCCGAGTCCGACTCGAC
>DATJOZ010000155.1:0-24123 GCA_035506655.1 Gaiellaceae bacterium | reverse complement strand
CTGCTGAACGCCGCGGGCGGGATCGCGGCGGCGGGTCATGCGCGCGACCTGCGCGAGGGGCTCGAGGTCGCGCGCGAGGCGATCGACTCCGGCGCGGCGGCGGCGCGGCTCGACGAGCTCGTCGCGTTCACGCAGGAGGATGCGGCATGAGGTTCGCGGACGCGCTCCGGCAGCCCGGGCTCGGCGCGATCGCCGAGTTCATGCGGCGCTCGCCGTCGGCCGGCGACATCCGGCCCTGCGCGCGCGTCGAGGAGCTCGTTCCCGCCTATGCGGCGAACGGCGCGGCGGCGATCTCCGTACTCGTCGACGAGCGCTTCGCCGGGACGCTCGACGACCTCCGCGCCGCCCGCACCGCGACGGACACGCCGCTCCTCGCGAAGGGCTTCTTCTCGACCGAGGAGCATCTCCGCGAGGTACGCGAGGCCGGCGCCGACGCCGCGCTCCTGATCCTTCGCGACCTCGACGACGAGCAGACGGCGCGGCTCATGCGCCACGCGGAGTCGCTCGGGCTCGACACGCTCGTCGAGGCGCACGACCTCGAGGAGCTGCGCCGCGCCGAGACGCTCGGCGCGCAGGTGATCGGCGTCAACGCACGCGACCTCGCGACATTCGCGATCGACCGCAACGGGCAGCTCGAGCTCGTCGCGCGCGCACCGCGCGACCGCGTCGTGATCGCGGAGAGCGCGATCGCGACGCGTGCGCAGGCGGCCGCGGCGGAGCTCGCCGGAGCCGACGCCGTCCTCGTCGGCACGACGCTCATGCGCGCACCCGATCCGGGCGCGAAGCTGCACGAGCTGCTCTCGCGCCCGCTCGCGAAGGTCTGCGGGCTCACGCGCCAGGAGGACGTCGACGTCGCGCTCGACGCGGGCGCCGACATGCTCGGATTCATCTTCGCGCCGAAGAGCCCACGCCGGGCCGAGGCGGTGCTCGACGTCCCGGAGACCGCGCTCTCCGTCGCCGTCTTCGTCGGCGACGCCGAGGAGACGGGCGCCGACCTGGTCCAGGTCTATCCCGACGACGCGGGCACCGTCCGCGGGCGCGACGCGGTGCTCTACCGCCGCGGCGAGGCGGTCGCGCGGCTGCTCGACCAGCCGTGGGAGGGCCACGACGCATCGCACTGGGAGACGGCGGCCGCGGCCGAGGGCCGCGTCGTCCTCGCCGGCGGGCTCGGCCCGGAGAACGTCCGCGCGGCGATCGACGCGGTGCATCCATGGGGCGTCGACGCGTCGTCGTCGCTCGAGGTCGAGCCGGGCATCAAGGACCACGCGCGCGTGCGCGCCTACGTCGAGGAGGCACACCGATGAGCACGACGACGTTCGGCACGTACGGCGGCCGCTACGTCCCCGAGACGCTGATCCCCGCGCTCGACGAGCTCGAGGCCGGCTGGCGCGCTGCGCTCGCGGACGACGCGTTCCACGCGGAGCTCCACCACCTCGCGACGACGTACGCGGGAAGGCCGACGCCGCTCACGCTCGCGGAGCGGTTCGCGCCCGGCAAGCGGATCTACCTCAAGCGCGAGGATCTCCTCCACACCGGCGCGCACAAGCTCAACAACGCGCTCGGCCAGGCGGTGCTCGCGCGACGGCTCGGCAAGAAGCGCATCGTCGCGGAGACGGGCGCCGGCCAGCACGGCGTCGCGACCGCGACGGTCTGCGCGCGCTTCGGGCTCGACTGCGTCGTCTACATGGGCGAGGAGGACATGCGCCGCCAGCGACCGAACGTCGAGCGGATGTACCTCCTCGGCGCGGAGGTCGTCGGCGTCACGTTCGGGACGAAGACGCTGAAGGAGGCGACGAGCGAGGCGATCCGCGACTGGATCACGAACGTCGAGACGACGCACTACCTCATCGGCTCGTGCGTCGGCCCGGCGCCGTATCCCGAGCTCGTCGCGGAGCTCCAGTCGGTGATCGGGCGCGAGGCGCGCGAGCAGGTGCTCGCCGCGGAGGGCCGGCTGCCGGAGGCGGTCGTCGCGTGCGTCGGCGGCGGCTCGAACGCGATCGGGACGTTCCACGGCTTCCTCGACGACGCGGACGTCCGGCTCGTCGGCGTCGAGGCGGCGGGTGCCGCGTCGCTCGGCACCGGGCGCGCGGCCGTGCTCCACGGCGCGCGGTCGTCGGTGCTCGCCGACGAGGACGGCCAGATCGCGGACGCGCACTCGATCTCGGCGGGGCTCGACTACCCCGGCGTCGGGCCGGAGCACGCGTTCCTCCGCGACACGGGCCGCGCCGAGTACCGCGCGGCGACGGACGACGACGCGCTCGCCGCGTTCCAGGACCTCGCGCGGACGGAGGGGATCATCCCCGCGCTCGAGTCCGCGCACGCGTGCGCCCGCGCGCGCGACCTCGACGCGGAGCTGATCCTCGTGTGCCTCTCCGGCCGCGGCGACAAGGACCTCGACGAGGCGCTGCGCGCGCTCGGGAGGATGTCGTGACACTTCCGTACTGGGGCCCGGCCCCGGTCGTCGGGGACCGTTGCGGTGAGCCAGAGGCTGGGGCCAGGCCCCGTGACGTAAGGTGCGCAGCTTCGTCATGAGCAAGAAACTCGTCGTCTATCTGATGGCCGAGCCCGAGACGCCGGAGCTGGCGCGTGCGGCGGTCGACGGCGGCGCCGACCTGATCGAGCTCGGCATCCCCTTCTCCGACCCGCTCGCGGAGGGGCCGGTGATCCGCGAGGCCGCCGAGCGCGCGCTCGCACGCGGGATGCGGACGCGGCCCTGTCTCGACGTCCTCGCGCGGATCCGCGGGCTCGTCCACGTGCCGATCGTGCCGATGACGTATGCGGCGATCCTCGAGGCGTACGGCTACGAGCGATTCGCGGCCGACGCCGCGGCCGCCGGCGCGTCGAGCGCGATCGTCGTCGACCTCCCGGTCGAGGTGCACCCGGAGGTGAAGCGGGTCCAGCTGATTGCGCCGACCTCGACCGACGAGCGCATCCGCACCGCCGCGGCGAACACCGACGGCTGGCTGTACGTCGTCTCGCTCACCGGCACGACCGGCGCGCGGGAAGAGGTCTCGCAGCGGCTGGACGCGCTCGTCGCGCGGACGCGCGCGCTCGCGCCTGCGGGCCTGCCGCTCTACGCAGGCTTCGGCGTCTCGACGCCGGAGCACGCGCGCGCGTACGCCGAGGTCGCCGACGGCGTCGTCGTCGGCTCGCGCGCGGTGCAGGTCGCCGAGGACGGGCCGGACGCGCTCCGCGCGTACGTCGCCTCGCTCCGCGCGGCGATCGACGCCTAGACCGGCGCGACCTCGAGCTCCGTCGAAGGCGCAGCGGGCTCTGGCTCGGACTGCGCTCCGACCGGAAGGCGCAGAGCGAAGGTGGCGCCGCTGTCGGTCGGTGTCACGGTGCAGCGTCCTCCGTGCGCCTTCGCGATCGCGTCGGCGATCGAGAGCCCCAGTCCGACGCCGCCCTGGGCCCGGGTCCGGGATGTGTCCGCGCGCGCGAACCGGTCGAAGATCCGGCCGAGCGCCTCGGGCGGCACGCCGCAGCCCTCGTCCGCGACCTCGATCACGACCTCGCCGCCGCCCGCATACGCGCGGAGGGTGATCGGATCCCCCGGCTCGGTGTGCTTGACCGCGTTCTCGAGCAGCGCGTCGAGCGCGCTCCGCAGCGCATCCGGGTCGGCGCGCACGACACCGGCGACGTCGATCTCGAGCCGCCACGGCCGCGGCGCGACCTCTGACCAGCGCATGAACACGTCCTCGAGGAAGCTCTCGATCTCGACGTCGGCGAGGCCGAGGAACTCCGGCTGGTCGGCCTTCGCGAGCAGGAGCAGCCGGTCGACGATGTGCTCGATCCGCTCGAGCTCGTCGAGTGCGACGACGATCTCGGGCGCGTCCGGGACATCGCGGCGAAGGAGCTCGAGATGGCCCCGCGCGATCGTCACAGGCGTGCGCAGCTCGTGCGAGGCGTCGTGGAGGAACCGCTCTTGCCGCTCGAGCAGCGTCGCGCGCGTCTCCGCCACCGTCTCGGCGACGCGTACAGCAGCCTTGCGCCTCTGCGCCTGCCACACCATGGCCGCGAAGATCGCGCAGAGGAACGGGATCGCCACGAGCCTCCCCCACAGCTCGTCGCCGTGCAGCCCGATCGCGAGGACGGCAGCGACGAGCGCCGCCGAGACCAATGCGACGATCAGCGCCGCCGTCCGGATCGACCACAGGCGCGCGGCGTAGACGAACGCGAGGCTGATCCAGATCGCGTCGAACGACACGCGGATCCAGCCGGGCGCCGCGAGGATGAGGACGAGGTTCGCCGCCACAAAGGCCGCCCACGCGGCCTCCGGCCGGTTACGCCGCAGCCAGGCGATAGCCGGCATTCCGCACCGTCTCGATGTGTGCCTCGGGCCCGAGCTTCTTCCGCAGCCGGCGCACGCAGACGTCGACGACGTTCGATCCGGGGTCGAAGCCGTATCCCCACACCTCGGCGAGAAGACGCTCGCGGCTCACGACCTCGCCGACGTGCAGGAGCATGTGGTGGAGCAGGCGGAACTCGCGGTCGGAGAGGTCGGTGACGAGCTCGCCGACGCGTGCCTGCCGGCGCGCGAGGTCGAGGGCGACGCAGCCCGCGCACACGAGGTGGTCGTCCTCCGGCGGCGGCAGCACGCGGAGCTGGACGCGGATCCGCGCGAGGAGCTCGTCGAGCGCGAACGGCTTCGCGACGTAGTCGGTCGCGCCGAGCTCGAACCCGCGGAGCTTCGTCTGGAGATCGGACCGCGCCGAGAGGATCAGCACCGGCAGGCGCGGCCGCGCCCGGTGGATCTCGCGCAGCATCTGCAGCCCGCTCAGCCCGGGCAGCAGCAGGTCGAGCACGACGAGGTCCCAGCGCCCCGCGGTCGCGAGGGCGAGCCCGTCCCGGCCGTTGTCGGCGGCGACGACCGTGTAGCCCTCCGCCTCCAGCCCCCTCGTGAGGAAGGCCAGGATGCGGGCTTCGTCCTCCACCACCAGGATTCGCATCGTGCCCCGATTCGTCCGGCCGCCGCCCCGACTGTATCGCCGGAGCTGCACAGATGACAAGGAGGTGACATGCAGGTGACACCTTCGTCATCTTCGAGCCGTCGCCCGGGAGCCGCGATACACATCGCCGCGGATGCGCGCCCACACGTGGAAGCTCGTGGGAACGGTCGCCGCAGTGGCCGCGATCGGCGTCCTCGTCGGCCTGTACGTCTCGAGGCTGACGACGGAGGCCGGCTCGCCGTCGTACACCGTCCCGGTCAGGACCGTGAACGGGAAGCCGGTCGTCGACCTCACGATCCAGACGGTCGCGGCGGTCGGGCCCGAGCTGAGCCCGGCCCATCCGGACTACGTCTCGTACCTGATCCGCAACGCGGCCGGGAAATGGGTGCGCAGCACGGTCTGGCGTCTGCCGGCGCACGCGACCGTCCACGTGACGATCTACAACTTCGACGGCGCAAGCGGCCTCCGCAACAGCTACCTCGCCCGGCCGCTCGGCACCGACGGGAACACGTACACGATCGACGGGAAGACGCTGAACGTGATCGCGCCCGACGACGCGTCGCACACGTTCGCCGTGCCGGCCTACGGGCTCATCGTCGCGGTGCCGGGCGTCGCCGACGACGCGAAGAACCAGTGCGGCTACGCGCCGTGCTCGATGTCGAACGCGCACCGGACGATCCAGTTCACGTTCCACACGGGGAACGCGGGCCACTTCCGCTGGCAGTGCTTCGTGCCGTGCGCGGCCGGCTGGCTCTACGGCTTCGGCGGCCCGATGCAGACGATCGGCTACATGGACGGCTTCCTCGACGTCGCGTAGATGAGCGAGACGACGCCGCAGCCGGGCCCGAACCACACGCGACGCGTCGTCGTCGCGTGGATCGTGCTGAGCCTCGTCGCGACGCCGCTCGTCGCGATCTTCGTCGGCCCGAGCATCCCGCCGGGGAACGGCAGCGACCAGGCGTCGCAGCAGGTCGTCGACAACACGGTGATGCTCTCGCTGCTCACGCCGGTCATCTGCCTCCTGCTCGTCTACTTCGTCTACGCGCTCGCGCAGTTCCGCAAGCCGCGCGGGTCGGAGCTCGTCGACGGCCCGCCGCTCCGCGAGCAGCGGACGGTGCAGACGCTCTGGGTCGGGCTCACGTCGGTGGTCGTGCTCTTCCTCGCCGGCTTCGGCACGTACGAGCTCCTCCAGAACGGGGCCGGCGGCGGCCAGGGGCCGAGCCCGGTCGCCGTCCCGTCCGGGCCGAAGATGCAGGTGCAGGTGATCGCGCAGCAGTGGGAGTTCACGTACCGCTATCCCGCGTACGGCGGGCTCGAGACGTCGCAGCTCGTGCTCCCGGCCGACACGCAGATCGAGCTCCACGTCACCTCGCTCGACGCGGTGCACTCGTTCTGGGCGTACCAGCTCGGGATCAAGGCCGACGCGAACCCCGGCGTCGACAACGTCGCGTACCTGAAGACGAAGGGGCCGCGCACGTTCAGCGTCCACTGCGCCGAGCTGTGCGGGCTCTGGCACGGCTACATGTTCTCGCAGGGGAAGGTCGTCTCCGAGTCCGACTTCGCCGCGTGGGTGAAGCAGCAGCAGGAGCTCTTCGCGTCGGTCGCGCAGTACATGCCGCCGTACGCGAAGACGTACTACCCCGACCCGCAGAGGAGGGCCGGATGAGACGGCTGCTCGGCTTCAACCTGCTCACCGGGATCGTCCTCGGCGTCGTCGGCTGGTACGTCGGCTGGTACGCGGCGCACTCGATCGTCGGGCCGAGCATCGACTACTTCGGCGACACCGACTACAACGAGCTCTCGGTCGTGCTCGCCTATCTCGGCGGCGTCATCGGCTTCCTGATCGGGCTCGGCTTCCTCAACTACCCGTTCGCGCGCCTGCGCGGCTATCCGCCGTCGTTGCGCGAGAAGGAGACCGCGGGGATCGGCCGCTACTTCGGTCTCTGCACCGACCACAAGGTCGTCGGGATCCAGTACCTGATCGGGATCGGCGTCTTCTTCTTCATCGGCGGCCTCAACGCGATGCTGATCCGCGTCGAGCTGCTGAGCCCGTCGCGCCAGGTCTTCCCCGCCGGGACGTACCTGACGATCGTCGGGATCCACGGCACGATGATGATGGGGATGATGTCGAGCGCGATCCTCGGACCGTTCGGCAACTACCTGATCCCGATCCTGATCGGCGCCCGGCGGATGGCGTTCCCGCGGATCGAGGCGCTGACGTTCTGGCTCCTGATGGCCGGCGGCGTGATCCTCGAGACGACGGTCTTCTTCGGCGGCTTCCCGACGGGCTGGACGGGCTACGCGCCGCTGAGCATCCAGGGCAACCCCGGGATGGACTGCTACCTCCTCTTCTTCGCCCTCGTCGGCATCTCGATGACGTTGCTCGGGCTCAACATGATCGCGACGATCGTGACCATGCGCGCGCCGGGGCTGACGTGGACGCGGCTGCCGATCTTCGTCTGGGGCGTGCTCTCGACGGCGATCCTGATGGTGCTCGCCGCGCCGGTGCTGATCGCGACGCTGTCGATGGCGCTGCTCGACCGCACCGTGCAGACGAGCTTCTTCATACCGTCGGCCGGCGGCAGCAACTACCTCTACGAGAACCTGTTCTGGGTCTTCGGCCACCCCGAGGTGTACATCCTCGCGCTGCCCGGGTTCGCGATCGTGCTGGAGATCCTGCCGGTGTTCGCGCGGAAGCCGCTCTGGGGCTACCGGCTCGCCGTCGCGGGGCTGCTCGGCGTGTCGCTGCTCTCGTGGTTCGTGTGGCAGCACCACCTCTTCGTCAGCGGCATCAACGGCGACCTGCGGCCGTTCTACATGCTCTCGACCGAGCTGATCTCGATCCCGACCGGCTTCACGTTCCTCTGCGGGATGATGACGCTCTGGCGCGGGCAGATCCGGTACACGGTGCCGATGCTGTTCTGCCTCGCCTGGTTCTTCAACTTCCTCATCGGCGGGCTCTCGGGCGTGTTCCTGTCGGACGTGCCGAGCGACGTGACGACGCACGGCAGCTTCTTCTCGATGGCCCACTTCCACTACACGATCATGGGCGGGCTCATCTTCACGTTCTTCGCCGGTGTCTACTACTGGGTGCCGAAGATGACGGGCTTCACGCTGAACGAGCGCATGGGGAAGATCCACTTCTGGTGGATGTTCATCGCGTTCAACGCGACGTTCGCGCCGCTGTTCGCGGCCGGCTTCCTCGGCCAGCCGCGGCGCGTCGTCACGTACCCGGCCGACCTGACGTTCATCAACCAGTGGGTGTCCGTGTCGGCGTTCATCCTCGGCGCGTCGCTCCTCTTCTTCCTCTTCAACTTCGTGTACGCGCTCGTGTTCGCGCGTGTCCCCGCACCGGCCGATCCGTGGGGTTCGAAGTCGATCGAGTGGCAGCTCCCGTCACCGGTGCCGGTCTACAACTTCACGAAGATCCCGGTGTTCTCGAGCGACCCGTACGGGTACGGCGAGGCCGCGACGGGGCCGGTCGCGGTCGTCCCGGCAGGCGCACCCGGAGGAAGGGACTGACGTGTCCGAGCTCGCGCATCCCGCAACGGAGTACGAGGTCGTCGAGAGCGAGCCGCCGGAGGTTCTCGCCCGCAACCTCGTCACCGCCGGCCACCTGCTCGCGAGCGCGACCGCGTTCTTCTTCCTCGCGTTCGTCTTCGCGTACTTCTACCTTCGCTCGCTCGACAACCACGACATGTGGCGGCCGAAGCACGTCGACCCGTCCGTCCCGTGGGGCACCGCGATCGTCGTGTGCCTCGTGCTGAGCGCGATCGTCCTCCGCCTCGGGCTTGCGGATCACCGCGCCGAACGGCGGGTGCAGTGGCGGTGGAAGGGGCTCGCCTCCCTCGTGCTCGGCCTCCTCGCGCTCGTGCTCCAGGTCGTCGCGTGGGCGACGCTCGGGTTCGGCCCGGCCGACGGCAGCTACGCGAGCGTCTACGTCGGCTGGACGGGCTTCTACTTCCTGTTCGTCGTCTTCGCGCTGTTCTGGCTCGAGACGGTGCTGGCGACGTCGTACCGCTACCGCGGCTGGGCGTCCGGGAAGGCGACCGTCGCGCCCGGCGAGGCGTCGGGCGACCCGGACCGCGAGGGCGAGGACATCCGGGACCCGGTCTCGCTCGTCCGCGCCGAGCTCGGGTCGCTGAGCTTCTACTGGACGTTCCTCGCGGGCATCGGCGTGCTCACGTGGGTCGTCCTCTACCTCGTCTAGCTCGTGAGCGTCCCGCCGCTCGTCGTCTGCTCGGTCGCGGCGGGGCTGTACGCCCTCGGCGGACGCGGCCGGCATCGCGTCTGGCGCGAGCTGTCGTTCTACGCCGGCGTCGCGTCGGTCATCGTCGTGCTCGAGCCGCCGTTCGACAACTGGGCCGACACGTCGTTCGCGCTCCACATGACGCAGCACGTCGTGCTGCTGACGGTGTCGGCGCCGCTGCTCGTGCTCGGGCGGCCGTGGCCGCGGCTCTGGCTCGCGTTCCCGCTGCGCGCGCGGCGCGCGGTCGCGCGGGCGCTCGCCGGCTCCGCGGGCTTCCGCCTCGCCGGACGGACCGTGACGCGGCCCGCCGTCGCGTTCGGGCTGATGACTGCGGCGCTCGCGGCGTGGCACGTGCCGTCGCTGTACGACGCGGCGGTCCGCAACGAGGGGATCCACATCCTCGAGCACGTCTGCTTCCTCGCCACCGCGCTGCTCTACTGGGGCGTGCTGCTCGAGGCGCCGCCGGTGCGCGCGCGGATCGACCACCTGCACCGCGCCGGCTGGTTCTTCGCGGCGCTCGTCCCGGGCTGGATCCTCGCGATCGTGCTCGCCGACGCGAGCTCGCCCCTGTACGGCGCGTACGTCTCCGTCGCCCACCGGCCGGGCGGGCTCGGCGCCCTCGCCGACCAGCAGGTCGCGGCGGGTGTGATGTGGGTCCCCGGATCGCTCGCGTACTTCGTCGCAGGCGTCGTCGCCTTCTACCGCTGGCTCGGGCCGGCCCAGCAGCCGCCCGAGCCCCGACCCGAGGAGCTCGCATGGACCTCATCGCCGCGGACCGGCTCGCCGGCGACATCCTGACGTGGGCGCTGCCGCTCGCCCTCTTGATCGGAGTCCTCGTCTACTGGCTCGTCGTGATCCGGCGCGGAGGAACCGGAAAGACGTGACGCTCCGCGCGTCGATCCTCGCCGCCGCCGTCGCGCTCGGCATCGTCGCCGGGGCGCTCGCCTGGTCTCTGCGCTCGTCGGCCGCGCCGCCCGCGCTGCCGGAGCTGCACGGGACGATGAGCTGGGCGCCGGGCGCGCAGCCCGCGCCGCCGCTCGCCGCGCTGCGCCGCCTCCGCGGGCGCACGGCGATCCTCGTCCTCGCGCGTCCGGGCTGCGCCGGCTGCGCCGACCTCCGGCAGGAGCTCGCGAGCGTGATCCGCCGGCTCTCCCCCGCGCAGCGGCCCGGCCTCGTCGTCGCGCGCGGGCCCTCGACTCCGGTCGTCGTCCTCGTCGACCGACGCGGCGACGAGCGCACCGGCTACGTCTTCCCGTTCGCGCCGGCGTTCCTCGAGGGCGACCTGCGGACCCTCACGGCGGAGCGGCTCCCGTGACGGACGGGCTGCGCACCCACGACGCTCCCGGCGCGTGGCTGCGCGCCTGCGCGGTCGCGGTCGCCGTCGCCGCGACGCTCGCGGTGGCGAGCGGCGCCGCCGGCTCCGACACGGTCCACCGCGTCGTCGCCGCACTCGCCGCGCCGCCGCTCGCGGCGCTGCTCGTCGCGGCGCTGCTCTCGCACCGGAGCCTCCTCGCGCCGGTCGGCGTCACCGGCGCGCTCCTCGTGGCCGCCGCGCTCGCGCCCCCGGGGCCGGCGCATCTCGGCCTCGCCGTTCCCGCGCTCGCCTCCGCGGCAGTCCTCGCGGCCGCAAGCCGGCGCGGCGGCCACGTGCCCGCCGGATCGTGGCGGGACTACCTCACGCTGACGAAGCCGCGGATCATGGTGCTGCTGCTCCTCACCGGCGCCTGCGGCGCGGCGGTCGGCGCCGACGGGCGCCCGTCGCCGGGGCTGCTCGCGACGACGCTCGTCGGGCTCGGGCTCGCGTGCGGCGGCGCGTCGGCGTTGAACCACGTGCTCGACCGCGACATCGACCGGCTGATGGGTCCGCGGACGGCCGCGCGTCCGGTGGCGGCGGGACGGATCACGGCGCCGCGCGCGCTCGAGTTCGGGCTCGCGCTCTCGGCGGCGTCGTTCACGCTTCTCGCGGCGGGGGCGAACCTGCTCACCGCGGTCCTCGCGCTCGTCGGCAACCTGTTCTACGTCGTCGTCTACACCGGCTACCTGAAGCGGCGCGGCCCGCAGAACATCGTGCTCGGCGGCGCAGCCGGCGCGGTCCCGCCGCTCGTCGGCTACGCGGCCGCGACCGGCAGCGTCGCCGCACCCGCGCTCTGGCTGTTCGTGCTCGTCTGCCTCTGGACGCCGCCGCACTTCTGGGCGCTCGCGCTGCTCCTGAAGGAGCACTACGCGAAGGCGGAGGTCCCGATGCTGCCCGTCGTCGCCGGCGAGGCGGCGACGCTCCGGCGGATCCTCGGCTACACGGCGATCCTCGTCGCGGCGAGCGTCGTGCCGTTCGCGACCGGCGTCTTCGGGCCGCTCTACCTCGCGGCCGCGGTCGTCCTCGGCGGGCTCTTCCTCGCGCTCGCGTGGAGCCTGCGCCGCGCACCGTCGCGACGCGGCGCCGCCGCGGTCTTCCACTACTCGCTGCTCTACCTCGCGCTGCTCTTCGTCGCCGCGGCGCTGAGCCCGCTGGTGGCCTAGGGCCCCGGCCGCGCGGAGACCGACGGCTTGCCGCCGGGCGCGACCTCGAGCACGTCCCACATCCGCGCGTCCTCCTCGCCGGGAACGAGCGACGCGAACCGGTAGGACCCGGCACGGGAGGCGACGAACGAGAACGCCGCCTTCGCGCCCGGGTCGAGCCCCTGCACCGGATCCGGCGTGGACGCCCCCGGGAACGCGGGCGCCGCCGTCATCGGGCCGCGGACGACGGCGCACGAGGCCCGGATCGCGCTCCGGTTCACGCACGTGACGCGCACGCGCCAGCCGAGCGGGACCGTGACGGCGAGCTCACCGCGGCCGTAGCCGTCGAAGTTGAAGCCGCCGTTCCCCGAGCCGTCCCCCGCCTCGAGCGTCACCGCGACGACCTCGTGCCGCGCGTCGACCGAGACGAACTGCCTCGGATCCGGCTTCCCTCCGACCGCGGCCGACGCGAGAACGACGGCGAGCATCCGCCGGCTAGACGACGCCGACGGCGTCGCGCGAGCCGCCGGCGCGCTCCGCGATCGGGACGTACGTCCGCTCGTCCGCGCCGATGTAGATCTGGCGCGGGCGCGCGATCTTCTGCTCCGGGTCGACGATGCCCTCGAGCCACTGCGCAAGCCAGCCCGCCGTGCGCGGGATCGCGAACAGCACCGGGAACATCGCCGTCGGCAGCCCGAGCGCCTGGTAGATCAGCCCGGAGTAGAAGTCGACGTTCGGGTAGAGCTTCCGCGAGACGAAGTAGTCGTCCTCGAGCGCGATCTTCTCGAGCTCGAGCGCGATGTCGAGCAGCGGGTCGCGCCCGGTCACCTCGAACACCGCGTCGGCGGTCTCCTTGATGATCTTCGCGCGCGGGTCGTAGTTCTTGTAGACACGGTGGCCGAAGCCCATCAGGCGCCCGTGACCCGCCTTCACCTCCTCGACGAAGGCCGGGACGTTCTTCACGTCGCCGATCGACACGAGCATCCGCAGCACGGCCTCGTTCGCGCCGCCGTGGAGCGGCCCGTAGAGCGCCGCCGCGGCGCCGGCGAGCGCGCTGTACGGATCGACGCGGCTCGAGCCGATCGCGCGCATCGCGTTCGTCGAGCAGTTCTGCTCGTGGTCGGCGTGGAGGATGAACAGGACCTCGAGCGCGCGGACGAGCGCCGGGTCGGGCGAGTAGCGCGCCTCGGCCATCTTGAACATCATCGCGAGGAAGTTCTCCGCGAACGACAGGTCGTTGTCGGGATAGACGTACGGCATGCCCTTGTTGTGGCGGTACGACCACGCGGAGATCGTCGGCACCTTCGCGATCAGCCGGATCACCTGGGCGAGCCGGACGTCCGGGTCGTCGACGTTCGCCGCCTCCGGGTAGAGCGTGCCGAGCGCCGCCACGACGCTCACGAACATCCCCATCGGGTGCGCGTCGTAGCGGAAGCCGGTCATCAGCGTCTTCACGTTCTCGTGGACGAACGTGTGATGGATCACCTCGCTCTCGAACTGCGCGAGCTCGTCGGCGCTCGGGAGCTCGCCGAAGAGGAGCAGGAACGCCGTCTCGAGGTACGTGCTCTCGACGGCGAGCTGGTCGATCGGGTAGCCGCGGTAGCGGAGGATCCCCGCGTCGCCGTCGATGTAGGTGATCGCGCTGCGGACGGAGGCGGTGTTGAGGAACGCGGGGTCGTAGCTCATGAGGCCGAAATCGTCCTCGTCGACCGCGATCTGCCGGAGGGCGTTCGCCCGGATCGCGCCGTCCTCGATCGGCACCTCGTACGTGCGGCCGGTCCGGTTGTCGGTGACGGTCAGCGTGTCGGGCACGGAAAGCCTCCTTCGAAAGGCCGTGGTGGTACCCGGAGCGTAGCGCCGTCCGGCGAGGCGCTAGTTCGTTGCCGACAGCGGCGGCGACGGCGCGACGGCCGCGGGGTCCGACGGAGCCGGGACGACCGGCGGGGCGCCGAGCGGCGGAGCCGAGAGCGGAGCGGGCGCGACCGGAGGCGCGAGCGGAGGCGCGGGCGCGACGGGCGGCGCGAGCGGAGGCGCGGGCGCGAGCGGTGCCGGCGGCGCCGAGACGGGAGCGGGTGCCGGGGGCGGCGCGAGCGGGGCCGGCGGCGCCGCGACCGGAGGCGCGGGCGGCACGAGCGGGACCGGCGGCGCCGAGACGGGAGCGGGCGGCGCCGGAGCGGGCACGGGCGCAGGCGCAACGGTCGGGAGCACCGGCGCGGCGGGCGGCGGCGAGAGCGGCGGCGAGGAGAGCGGCGGCGACGAGAGCGGCGGCCCGCCGGCGGCAGGCGCGGCCACCGGCCGCGGCGCGAGCGCCTCGGGCGCGACGGCGGCCGCGACGGCCGTCGTCGTCTGCTCGACGCGGAGCTGGTGGAGCGCCATCTGCGCCTGGATCCGGAGCCCGAAGGCGCGCGACTCGCCGATCACGTGGCCGACGAAGCCGCCGACGAGAGCCATCGCGATCGCGACGCCGTAGGAGAGGCTGTGGGGGATCGGCCAGTGGACGTACGACGTGAGCGGCATCGCTCCGAAGATCAGCCCGACGAGCGCGCCGACGGCGGTCGCGCCGACGACGAGGGAGGCCGCACGCCGGTAGAGGTGCCCGGCGTACTGCTCCAGAATTGCGGGGTCCAGGGACGCGTTCGGGGTCGTGCTCGTCATCGCTCATGACCTTCATCGGCGGCCGGGCGGCGGACCTTGAGGGGTTCGGCGCGCAGCCTCCCAACCCGGGGCTAGCCCGCCGCGGAGGACTTACAAAACCCTCACCGGGCTCTCATCCCGCTCCTAGGCGCCGGCGGGACGATGGAGCCGGACACGAACGCTATAAGGAGACTGTCGCCCCATGGAACCGCAGCCCGAACCGAAGCCCGAGACCGCCCCGAGGAGCCGCTTCCTCCGCCGCGGCGCCCCCGTCGCAGCCGCGGCGGTGATCGGCCTTGCCGCAGGCGCCGGCGTGTACGCCGTCGCGGGCAACGACTCGAGCCACACGTCCACGTCGACCGCGACCGCCGGCGCGGCCGCCTCGACCGCGACGACCCAGCCCACCGCCTCGACGCTGACGCCGCTCGAGCAGCTCTACAAGAACGTGACCCCCGGCGTCGTCGACATCACCGCGACCGGCGGCTCGTCGTCGTCCTCGAACAGCGACCCGTTCGGGAACCCGCAGGGCCAGTCGGCCGCGGAGGGCACCGGCTGGGTCTACGACGCGAACGGCGACATCATCACGAACGCGCACGTCGTCGACGGCGCGAGCTCGTTCACCGTCACGTTCCAGTCCGGCAAGAAGGTGTCGGCGACGCTCCTCGGCAAGGACGACTCGAGCGACATCGCCGTGCTGAAGGTGAACGTCTCGTCCGACCAGCTGCACCCGCTCACCGTCGGCACCTCGTCCGACGTGCTCCCGGGTGAGGCCGTCGTCGCGGTCGGCAGCCCGTTCGGCCTCCAGGAGACGATGACGGCCGGGATCGTCAGCGCGGTCAACCGCACGATCACCGCGCCGAACAACTACTCGATCTCCGGTGCCATCCAGACCGACGCCCCGATCAACCACGGCAACTCCGGCGGTCCGCTCCTCACGACCGACGGCAAGGTCATCGGCGTCAACGCGCAGATCGAGAGCGACTCCGGCGGCAACGACGGCGTCGGCTTCGCCCTCGCGATCGACGGCGTCAAGAGCGTCGCCAACACGATCATCTCCGGCGGCGTCGTGCAGCACGCGTACCTCGGCATCCACGTCGGCGACGCGCCGAACGGCGGCGCCAAGGTCGCGTCCGTGCAGAGCGGCTCCCCCGCCGCGGCCGCGGGCGTCCAGGCCGGCGACGTGATCACCGCGCTCGACGGCAAGCCGATCACCTCGGCCGACGACCTCACCGCCGCGGTGTCCGCGCACCAGCCGAAGGACAAGGTCACGCTGACCGTCACGCGCAACGGCAAGTCGATGTCGATCGACGTGACGCTCGGCACGCGCCCCTCGTAGTTCCTCCCCGAGACCACCCGGACGGCCACGGCCCGCGAGCACCCCTCGCGGGCCGTCGGCGTTACCGGGGGCGCTTCCGGCGCGGCGGACGGCGCTCGAGCCGCTTCTTCCCGAGCCCGGCGACGAGCATCAGCCAGCCCGCGATCAGTGTCGGGACGATCGTCTGGATGTGCATGACGCCGTTCATGGCTCAAGCGTGCCCGCGGGAGGGCCGCGCCGCCTCGGCTCCGGGCCGCGGGTCGGTTGCGGTCGAGTACGTACGCTCTCCGGGTGGTGGAGGCGGCGACGGAGATGCTCGTGGAGGTCACGCCTCGTCAGGCGCGCTGCACGCTCGTCGCGTCGATCCTCGGCACGTCGATCGTCTTCCTCGACTCGACCGTCGTGAACGTCGCGCTGCCGGCGATCCAGAACGACCTCGGCGGCGGCCTCGCGGCCCAGCAGTGGATCGTCGACGCGTATCTCCTGACCCTCGGGTCGCTCATCCTCGTCGGCGGCTCGCTCGGCGACATCTTCGGCAAACGGAAGGTCTTCGCGCTCGGCGTCGCGGCGTTCGGCGTCGCCTCGCTGCTCTGCGCGGTCGCGCCGGACTCGACGACGCTGATCGTCTGCCGAGGCCTCCAGGGCGTCGCCGGCGCGCTGCTCACACCCGCGTCGCTGGCGCTGCTGACCGCGACCTTCTCGGGCGCAGAGCGGGGCGCGGCGATCGGAACGTGGACCGCCTGGAGCGGGATCTCGTTCGTCGCCGGACCGCTGCTCGGCGGCTGGCTCATCGACGTGTGGACGTGGCGCGCGATCTTCCTCATCAACGTCCCGGTCGCGCTCGCGACACTCACCGTCGTCGCGGTCGGGCTGCCGCGGAGCTACATGGGCCGCCCCGGCGCTCGCGTCGACTACGGCGGCGCCGTCCTCTGCGCCGTCGGGCTCGGCGCGCTCGTCTTCGCCCTGATCGAGCAGCCGCGGCTCGGCTGGGACGCGGCCGTGGTCGGCGGCCTCGTCGGCGGCGCCGCCTGCCTCGCCGCCTTCGTCGTTCACGAGACGCGCACCGCCGAGCCGATGCTGCCGCTTCGGCTCTTCGCGAAGCGGAACTTCTCGGCCGCGAACCTCGAGACGTTCGCGGTCTACGGCGCGCTCTCCGCGTGGAGCTTCCTCCTGGTTCTCTTCCTCCAGGAGCTCTCGGGCTGGTCGCCGCTCCAGGCCGGCCTCGCCGTCGTCCCGTTGACGGTCGTGATGTTCCTGCTCTCGCGCTACGCCGGGAAGCTGTCGATGCGCTGGGGACCGCGCTGGTTCATGACGTGCGGACCGCTCGTTGCGGCTGCGGCGGCGCTTCCGCTCGCCCGGCTGCCGGTGCACGTCTCGTACGCGTACGACCTCCTGCCCTCGACGATCGGCTTCGGGATCGGGCTCGCGTTGACCGTCGCGCCGCTGACGACGACCGTGCTGAGCGACGCCGGGCCGGGCGACGCCGGCATCGCGTCGGGCGTGAACAACGCCGTCGCCCGCGTGGCGGGTCTCGTCGCCGTCGCGGTGATCGGCGTCGTCGCCGCCGGCGCGGGGAACGAGCTCACCGCGTCGGGCTTCCACGGGTCGATGCTCGTCGTGACGGCGCTGCTCGTCGCCGGCGCGGCGATCGGCGCCGTCGGCGTCCGCAACGCGCAGGTTTAACGTTCCCCTGACACGGGCGTGAGTACCCTCGAGGCGTGGGGGTCAGGTCGACGTCGGTCGTCGCGCTCGTCGCGCTCTGCTCGGCATCGGCCGCGCTCGGGTCGACGGGCGGCGAGGGCCCCGTGTGGTCCGCCGACGGCACGGCGATCGCGTACATCGGCCCGGCGCCGGTCCTCGCGGTGTCGAAGAAGACGCACACGCTGACGGAGACGCACAACCTGAACCGGGTGCTCGTCGTCCCGGTCGACGCCTCGAGCGCGCCGAAGACCGTCGCGACCGCGCCGCGCTCGACGACGATCGCCGAGGTGCGCTGGGCGGCGGGCGGGAAGCTCGTCTTCCAGATCACCGATCTCTTCTCGCTGCGGAGCATCGACCCGTCGACCGGGACGGTGACGAAGCTCGGGACGGTCGGCGTGACCGGCGGCGCCGGCGAGGCGTTCACCGTCTCGCAGGACGGGACGCACGTCGCCTACACCGCGCCGTGCGGCTGCACGCTCCCGCAGGGCAATGCCGTCCGCGTCGACGGGCACGCGCTTCCGCGGCCGGCGAAGGCGGACGACGAGGGCCCGAGCTTCTCGCCCGATGCGTCGCAGGTCGTCTTCTCGCGCAACGGGTCGGTCGTCGTCGAGCCCTCGGCGGGCGGCCCCGTGCGGGCGCTCGGCGTCCGCGGCGGGCAGCCCGTGTGGTCGCCGGACGGGCAGTGGGTCGCGTTCCAGGGCCCGAAGCGCCAGCTCGAGGCGATCCCGCTCGCGGGCGGGCCGGCTCGCACGCTCGTCCCGGCCCGCGCGTACGGCGGCGGCGTCGTGAGCTACTCGTGGTCGCCCGACGCAACCGCACTCGTCTTCGTGACGGACACGACGCTCGGGATCGTCGACCTCTTCGGCGCGGTGACGACGTACCCGCTGCCCGGCCTCCGTCCGGGCGCGAACACGCCGCAGTGGTCGCCCGACGGCCGCTCGATCGCGTTCACCGCCATCCGGCGGACCGCCGACACCGACGTCCGCGTCTACGTGATCGGCGCGGACGGCACCGGCCTTCGCCGCGTGGCCTAGCCGCCCGGGACGAGCCGCGTCCCCGTCGCCTTGAACGTCGCGACGACGGTCGCGCCGGGCACGAGACCGAGCCGGTCGACCGACGCGTCCGTCACCTCCGCGGTGACCGGGCCGATGCGGACGCGCGCGCGGTTGCCGACGTGCACGACCGAGCGGATCGTGTCCTCGATCACGTTCAGCGCGGAGTCGCCGGCGTGGCGCTCGTGCCCGACGGTGACGTCCCACGGGTAGACGACGACGCTCACCGCGCCGGTCCCGTCGTCCGTCGAGTAGACGACGGCGCCGCCCTCGAGCTCGACGGGCGTCAGCCCGTTCTGCCGCGCGCGGGCGGTGCCCCGCATGAGGTTCGCACCGGTGAAGGACGCGACGAACGCGTCGGCCGGCCTCGCGACGATCTCCTGCGCCGAGCCGAGCTGGCGCAGCTCGCCGTCGACGATGACGCCGAGCGTGTCCGCGAGCGACGCCGCGTCCTCGAAGTCGTGCGTGACGAGGAGCGTCGGCAGCGCGAGCTCGCGCAGCAGCTCCTGCAGCTCGCCCCGCACCGTGACGCGCGTGTTCGCGTCGAGCGCCGACAGCGGCTCGTCGAGGAGCAGCACGCCGGGGTCGCGCGCGATCGCGCGCGCGAGCGCGACGCGCTGGCGCTCGCCGCCGGAGAGCTCGGTCGTGCGCGCGTCGGCGAGGTGCGAGATCCGGAACCGCTCGAGCAGCTCGTCGACGCGCGAGCGCCCCGCGTACGCGACGTTCTCGCGCACCGACATGTGCGGAAAGAGCGCGTACTCCTGGAACACGAGACCGACGCGGCGCTCCTCGGGCCTGCGGAAGACGCCGCCCGTCGCGTCGAACCACACGTCGCCTCCGAGCGCGATCCGCCCCGTCGCGGGCCGCACGAGCCCGGCGACCGCGCTCAGGACGGACGTCTTCCCCGCGCCCGACGGGCCGATCAGCGCGACCGTCCCCTCGACGTCGAGCGCGAGCTCGAGCACGAACGAGCGCAGCGGCAGCGCGAAGCTCGTCGACAGCATCGGCACGGCTCAGCGCGGCTCGGGCTGCGCGATCGCGGTGACCGCGGGCCGCGACCGCTCCCAGAGCCCCGTCCCCTTCATCGCGAGGAGGATCGCGAGGCTGACGACGACGAGGAGCGCGCTGATCGCGAGCGCGACGTCGAGCCCGTTCTGCGCCTCGAACGTCGTGTAGACCGCGAGCGGCAGCGTCTGCGTCACGCCCTGGAGGCTCCCGGCGAACATGATCGTCGCGCCGAACTCGCCGAGCCCGCGCGCGAGGCAGATCGCCTCGCCGGCCGCGAGGCCGCCGTACGCGAGCGGCAGCGTGACGCGGAAGAACGTCCGGGGCGGGCTCGCGCCGAGCGTCCGCGACGCCGCGATCATGTTCGGGTCGACGGACTCGAACGACGCGATCGCCTGCCGCACGTAGAACGGCCCCGCGACGAACGAGATCGCGAAGACGACGGCGACCATGTTGAACGAGACGTCGATCCCGAGGGCGCTGAACGTCCCGCCGAGCAGGCCGAAGCGCCCGAACGCGACGATGAGCCCGATACCCGCGACCGCCGGCGGCAAGACGATCGGCAGCTCGACGAGCGTGACGAGGAACGGCCGCCCGCGAAACCGGCGCGTCGCGAGGAAGTACGCCGTCGGCGTTCCGAGCAGCAGGATCGCGACCTGCGAGATCGCGACCGTCTTCAGGCTGACGACGAGCGCGTCCGTCACGACCGGGTTCGTCAGCTCGTGCAGCAACCGTCCGAGCGGCACGTGGACGAAGATCGCGACGATCGGCAGGACGAGGAACCCCATCGTCACCGCGATCGCGAGGAAGAAGAGGAAGCCGAGCAGGCCGCGGACGACGGCGTGGCGCATGGCTCTAGTGCTGCACCATGACCGAGGTCGACTTCACGATCGCCGTCGCGGCCATCCCCGGCTTCAGTCCGAGGTCCTCGACCGCGTCGCGCGTGACGAGCGCGACGAGCCGAACCGGCTCGTCGACGACGAGCTCGACCTGCGCCATCAGGCCCTCGATCTTCACGTCGGTGACCGTCCCGTTGAAGCGGTTGCGCGCACTGAGGTGCGCGGAGCCGGCGTCGCCGCGCAGCCGCTCGATCTCGCTCGCGGGCACGATCCGGCGGTTCCCGGCGTCGCGCTCGGTCTTGAGCCGGCCCTGCCGGTCCCAACGCCGGATCGTGTCCACGCTGATTCCGAGCGTCTTCGCAGCCTCGCCGACGCTGTAGTACTCCCGCGGCATGCGCCATCTCCCCCTTCGGTCGACCTCGGGACGAAGCGGCACATTACCTATGTACGCTGCGGCGCGCCGCTAGCCGACCTTGAAGGGCGCCGTCGCCTTGCCGGACGGGTTCACGACGGTGATCGAACCGGACTTTGCCTTCTTCGGGACCGTGAAGGTCAGCTTCGTCGGCGACACGAACTTGAACGTCGCGGGAGCGCCCGACACCGTGACCGCGATCGTGCCCGTGAAGTTCGTTCCCGTGAGCGTCACGGTCGCACCGGGCTTGCCCTGGCTCGGCGCGACCTTCGTGATCGTCGGCACCGCGGCGGTGAGCGGCAGGAACCCATTGTCGACGAAGACCTTCTGTCCGGCCGGGCTCAGGACCTTCTTCATCCAGGCCTCCGCGGCAGCCTGGTTCGGGCTCTTCGTGACGATCGCCATCGCGTAGGTGATCTTCGGCTGCGCCCAGGCAGGCACCTTGATCAGCGAGAGATGCGTTGGGTCGATGACGTAGTCGGAGAGGTAGACGAACCCGGCGTCGACCTGGCCGAGCGCGACCTTTGCGACGACATTCGCGTCCGAGGTCTCGCGTGTAACCACGTTGGCCTGGACCGCCGAGTTGATGCCCATCTGGTTCAGCACCTGCACCGTGTAGCTCCCGACCGGGACCGTCACGGCGGCCACGGCGATCTTCGGACCGGGCTTCGTCAGGTCGTAGATCGACTTGATGTTCGCGGGATTCCCCTTCGGCACGACGATCGCGAGCGTGTTCCGCGTGAAGTTGACCGGCTTCTCGACCACGCCCTGCGCGAAGAGGGACGCCGGGACCGTCGTGTTCGCCGACATCAGGACGTCGGCCGGCGCTCCGTTCGCGATCTGCGTGCCGAGGGTCGTGGAGCTCCCGAACGAGTAGGTGTTCCCCGGGTCGATCTTCGGGAGCACCGTCGTCATCGACGAGCCGGCGAAGACGGTGATTCCCGAGAGCGAGCGATCCGGCTTCGCGGACGCACCGCCGGCGGCGAGTGACGCGCAGACGAGCGCAATCGCGAACAACGACAAGATGCGAGTGAACATCGCGCCTCCCTTACGCCGTGAACGCGTCGAGCGCGTTCGAAGCCTGATCGATGGTGAGCGCCGGAGGGAACGACAGGGTGAACGCCTTGCCGCCGCCGGCCGCCGTGAAGTAGGAAACGTGCTGCGCCTCGTTCGCCGCGATCCGCGCGAGACCGGCCTTGAGGCTGTCGGTCTGGATGCCGTCGATCGCCCCCAGGTAGGAGCCGAGGATGATCGTCTCGAGCTGGCCGGCGAATTTGACGATCGAGTGCTGGCTCGCAAACGTCCCGTCCGGGTAGTTGAAGTCGATGTCCCCCGAGACGGCCGGGGTCGCACCGGCCCCGGTGATGATCTCCGCGACCGACTGGTAATGCTCCTGCTCATTCGCGTACGCGCGCTTCAGGTTCGACGTGACGGTCTTGTTCGTATTTCCCGCCGCCGTCGCGCTGGAGTAGAAGTCGGACGCCAGCAGCTCCGCACCCACGAGCAGGCGCGCCCACGCAAGATCGCCGACCGGTAGGGCCGCAGCAGCTGTGTCGACGAAGGCCCCGAGCGCAGAGCCCGCGACGAGAAGTGCCGCGCCACCCTTCGCGCTCCGGGAGAGGAGTTGTCCTCGAGTGATTGGGGCAGACAACGTTCGAACTCCTTGTCCGAGGGGTGGTTTGGGCATCCTGCTACTGTAACTCCTAGGCACCGCCGCGCAGGCGGGCACCAAGGCAGCAAGGCTGGAGGGACGCTCGTGAGGCGCTCGGCGTGGGTGGTCTTTGCTCTGGTTTGCGTTGCCGGGCTTGCCGGCGGCGGAGCCGCGGGCACTGCAGTTGTGCCGCCCCGCGGCACGATCCAGATCAACGGCGACGTCGCGTTGCCGACGAGCCTCAAGTTCTCCGAGCTCGCGAGCCTCCCGCAGCAGACGATCTCGGTCACGATCGACGGCACTCAGCACACCGAGTCCGGCCCGTACCTCTCGAGCGTCCTCAAGCTGGCCACGCCGAACTACCTCGCCTGCAGCAAGAACAACCTGCTCCGCTGGTGGATCCTCGTCACGAACGTCCACGGAGCGTCGACGACGCTGGGCGCCGGCGAGGTCGACCCCGGCTTCGGAAACCGGCCGGCGATCCTCTCGATCTCCGAGGACGGGAAGTTCCTGACGCTGCAAGGCCCGCGTCTCGTCATTCCCGGCGAGGTCACGGGGACGCGTGACATCCCGCGCGTCGTGATGGTCACGACGCGGATGGCTGCGCCCCAGCTCCCGATCTCCGGCTGCCCGGCGACGCCTGCGGCGATCACGCCGACGGTCGGCTCGTTGATCGTGAGCGGCGCCGTCGCGAACCCGGCGACGTACACCTTCGCCCAGCTCCAGAGCCTGCCGCAGGTGACCCAGACGGTCAGCTTCCTCAGCGGCACGACTCCGACCACGAACACGGAGACGGGCCCGCTGCTCTCGACGATCCTCACCGCGGCACGCCCGAAGTTCAACGCGAGCTGCACGAACGACAACCTGAACTTTTACGTCGAGATCACCGGAAGCGACGGCTACGCGAGCATCCTGTCCTACGGCGAGGTGGATCCGACACTTGGGAACCGCAACCCCGTCGTCTCGCTGGTCGAGAACGGAGTCTCGCTGGCGAAGGTCGGGCCACGCGTGCTCCAGGTCGGGGACGTCAAAGGCGGCCGCGCAGTCTCGGGCACGGTCGCGCTCACGGTGTTCCGGGTCGCGCCGAGACTCCCGCGCTCGGCGGGCTGCTGATTCGCTCCCAGGCCGATCCGGGCTCGAAGCGCGCGTCCGAATGGGTCACATGAACGTCTCGCGCGCGCTCCTGGAGCCAACCGACGCGCTCGGCGTCGACGCGGTCGAACGCCGGCACGTCAATCAGACGCGACGCAGAACGTCGCCGCGCCGGGCTTCGCGCAGATCAGGCCCCGCAGGGTCACGCCGTCGGCGTCGAGCACGACCAGCCGCGGCTCGCGCGACGACTCGAGGAGGGCGATCGCCTCGGACATCGGCATCTCGGGCCTCGCGCTCACGGGCTCGAGGTCGGCATAGGCCGACGCCGGCTCGTCGTCCGCCGCGCTCTCCGGCAGCCCGGCGCGGTCGATCGCGCCGCGGAAGGCGCCGCCCTCCGCGAGCAGGACGGTACGGACGCCCCGACGCGCGAAGAGCGCGCGAACCTCGCCGACATGCGCGTCCGGCCCCAGGGTCTTCGGCCGCGGGATCATCACGTCCCCGACCGTCAGCCCGACGACCTCCTCGCGCCGCAGCGTGCCGGTCGGGTTCTCGGGCTGCGTCACAGGCCGATGATAGGCACGCCGGTGGACTTGCGCAGGGGCGCCCGGTGTGGGACGAATGCATCGTGACCCTGCGGCCCGCGGAAGACGCCATTCGCGAGCGAGCGTTCGCGATCTCGCACGAGCCGGGCTCGGGGACGCCGGACGAGAACTGGGTGCGCGCCGAGC
>DATJOZ010000154.1:0-24315 GCA_035506655.1 Gaiellaceae bacterium | reverse complement strand
GGTCGCGTCGCAGCGCTGCCACTGCTGGCTCGTCGCGATCGGCGTGTCGCCGCTGAACGTCGGGATGCTCGCCGTCAGGAGGCCGCCGACCTCGAGCACGCCGGTGATGAGCGGCGTGTCGGCGGTGCTCGGCGCGAAGTGCGCCTTGTCGATGACGGGGAACGTGTGGTTCGTGACGGCCTGGTCGGAGCCGGCGGGGTTCGTCCCCGTGATCCAGACGCGGAGCGCGGCGCCGATGTCGGCGACGACCGGGATGTACGTCGCCGAGGTCGCACCGGGGATCTGGACGCAGCTCGTGAGCGTCCCGACCGGGTCGCAGCGCCGCCACGAGTACGTGTAGCTGATCGGCGTCGAGCCGTCCCACGTGCCGGACGTGAGCGAGAGCGTCTGGCCGACCTGCACCGTCCCGAGGATCTGCGGCGTCGAGCGGAGCTTCACCGGGATCGCGCTCACGAGCTTCGTCGCCTCGGAGTTCTGCGCGACCGACGCCACCGAGTTCGACGCCGTCACCGCCGCGCGAATCGACATCCCGTAGAGGTCGGTCGTGACGGTGAACGTGCTGTGCGTCGCGCCGACGATGTTGAAGCAGGGCCCTGTCGGCGAGTCGCACTTCTTCCACTGGTAGGTGAACGTCATCGGGAACGAGCCCGTCCAGGTTCCGTTCGAGACGGAGAGCACGTCGCCGAGGTTCGGCACGCCCGACGTGTTGGTGAACGGCAGCGAGATCACGGGGTACGACACGTTCGCCGGCGCGGTGAGCGCGCCCGTCGTGACGATCGCCGTCGCGTTCGACTGCGCCGACGCCGTCGAGCCGGCCGCGTTCTTGCCGGTGACGACGAGACGGAGACGCAGGCCGACATCGCCGGCGCTCGGCGAGTACGTCGAGGCCGTGCCCACCGTCGTGGTGCAGTTGTTGCCGCTCGAGTCGCAGCGCAGCCACTGGTACGTGTACGGGAAGTGCGTCGGGTCGGCGCCGATCCAGCTTCCGTTCGTCGCCGTCAGCAGCTGCCCGGTCTGCGCGAGGCCGAGGATCGACGGAGCGGCGCCCGTGACCGGTACGAGCGACTGCCAGTCGGGCGTGACGCCGCTCGCCGCGACGTTCGTCAGGCTCCCGCCCGACGACGCGACCGACTCGATGCCGCCGCTGTCGGCGAAGACGATGCTGTCGCCCTCCGGCGACCAGTTCGGCGCCAGCGGCGTCGTCGTGGGCGCGACGATCTGGTTCGACGAGCCGCCGATCGTGTACACGGAGATGCCACCGCTGACGTTCACGTATGCGATCTGCGTGCCGTCGGGCGACCACGCCGGGTCGGAACCGCTGACCTGGGACGTCGGGCTCGCGCAGCCCGGGATCGTGCAGGTGAAGATCTGGCCGCCGCTCTCGTACGCCAGCTGCGTCGAGTCCGACGGGTTGAAGCTCGGGTTCGTGCCCGCGACGACGAGCGTGCCGGTGCCGGAGCCGCCGGACGGGATCGTGTAGATGCTCCCCGCTCTGACGAACGCGATCGTGGCGCCGTTCGGCGCCCACACGGGCTTCGTCCCGGTTGCGGAGCCGACCTGCGCCGGAGCGCAGGCCGAGACGGTGCACGTCTCGATCGCGCCCGTCCCCGAGCTGTCGGCCGCGAACGCGAGCTTCGTGCCGTCGGGCGACCACGACGGGTCGACGCCGGTGGTCACGAGGCTCGGGCTCCCGCTCACGATCTGGTCGATGGAGCCGCCGACGGCGTACGCGATCGTCCCGTTCGCGCCGATGCTCGTCGCGGCCGACGCACCACCCCCGAGCGGCAGCGCCACGAGCAGGACCCCGGCCACGGCGGCGAGGACGACTGCGAGCCGGGGTTGCACCCGACAGTTGTAGCGGTTCCGGCGGATCGTTCGTTCCCCTAGCGTCGTTCGAGCAGGTACCAGCCTATGGTGGCGACGGTTTGCTGGGGGGCGAGGCCGCGGACTTGCTCCCTCTCGTCCCCGTCGCAGCCGGCGAGGTCGAGGTAGTCGTCGAGGTTCCGGTACTCGATCTCCCGCTTCTCGCGGATCAGGACGAGCCGGTTCGTGTCGAAGAGCGTGCGGAGGTCGGTCTCCGGGAGGAGCCTCGTGTGGCCCGGGTCGCGGGCGCGCTCGAAGCGGTCGAGCTCGAGCGCCTCGAGCGGGTCGACCGGGCCGAGCTGGTCGACGACGAGCACCCGGCCGCCGAGCCGGGTCACGCGGGCGAGCTCGGAGAGGACGATCTCGGGGTGTGCGACGTGGTGCAGCGTGCGCAGCGTCCCGGTCAGGTCGAACGAGAAGTCCTCGAACGGGAGCGCCGTCGCGTCGCCCTCGACGAACGTCACGTTGCCGAACGCGGCCGCGCGCTCGCGCGCGAGCGCGAGCAGCTCGGGCACGCGGTCGACGCCGACGACCTCGCGGACGATCGGCGCGAGCGCGAACGCGAGCGCGCCGGCGCCGGTGCCGACGTCGAGCGCGCGCTCGTCGCCGCCGGGGACGACGAACCCCTTCACCTGCTCCGCGAGCTCGGCCGCGCGGGCATCCTGACGCGCCGCCATCCGGTCGGCCGTTCGGGCGAACCGGTCAGGCGTCGACGACGACACGGCGGGCTCGGGTTGGGTCACTGTTGATGCCGCAGACCAGTTCGTACGTGATCGTACCGCTGACGCGCGCGTGATTCTCGGCGAGCACGCCGCGGCCGAGGAGGACGACCGGCGTCCCGGGCGGCAGCTCCCGGTCGAGCTCGACGGCGATCGCGTCCATCGAGACCGTCCCGACGACCCGCCGGAGCTCCCCGGCGACGCGGACCTCGGTCCCGGTCAGGTCGCGGCGGAACCCGTCCGCGTAGCCGACCGGGACGAGTCCGATCCACGTGTCGCGCTCGGCGACGAACCGCCGCGCGTAGCCCGTGCTCTGGCCGGCGCGGAGGAGCCGGCTCTGCGCGATCTCGGTCGTCCAGGCGAGCACCGGCTCGAGCCCGTCCTCCGCCGGGTCGGTCCCGAACGGGGACAGCCCGTAGAGCGCGATCCCGCAGCGCGCGGCGTCGAACCGCGACGAGGGGTAGCGGAGCGCGCCCGCGCTGTTCGCGAGGTGGCGCGTGAGCGCCGACCACGGCTGCGTCGCCTCGCGAAACCGCTCGATCTGCCAGTTCGTGTACGCGGAGTCCGTGTCCGCGGTCGCGAGGTGGCTCATCAGCCCGACCACCTCGTGCGGCGGCGCCGGCAGCTCCGAGAGTCCCCAGCGGCCCATCCCGGTGTCGAGCTTCAGGTGCACGCGCACGCCCTGCGGGATCTCGCCGCTGCCGATCGCGAGCTCGAGCCGCGCGTCGCGGGCGAGCGCGACTTCGCGGTTCGACCCGGCCGGGCCCATGACGAGGATCCGCGCCGTCCGGAACTCGTCGCGCAGCGCGAGGCCCTCGGGGACGGTCGCGACGCAGAGCGCGGACGCACCGGCGCCGAGCGCCGCGCCGGCGACGTCGACCGCGCCGTGGCCGTACGCGTCCGCCTTGACGACGGCCCAGAGCTCCGCGCCGTCGAGGACGTCGAGGAGCCGGTGGACGTTGCGGCGCAGCGCGCCGAGGTCGATCGTGAGCTCGGACCTCACGCGTCGAGCACCCGCGGCAGCGCCTCGATCAGGTCGCCGGCGACGAGCCCGCTGCGCTGTGGTGCCTCGACGGATGCGAGCTGCTGCGCCGCCGCCGCCGCGGCCGCCGCGAGCTGCGGGCCGAGCCCCTTCGCGAGGAACGCGCCGACGATCCCGGTCAGCACGTCGCCCGTCCCCGCCGTCGCGAGCGACGGGAGCCCGAGCGCGCAGACGAGGACGCCGCGGCCCGGCGCGGCGACGAGCGTGTCGGCGCCCTTCAGCAGCACGACGCACTCGAATCGATCGGCCGCCTCGCGCACGGCCGCGAGCCGGTGCGCCGCGATCTCCTTCGCGCTCCGCTCGAGCAGGCGCGCGAGCTCGCCCTCGTGCGGCGTCAGGACGCGCGGCCCCGGCCAGTCGCCCGGCTCGAGCCCGTAGAGCCCGTCGGCGTCGACGACGGCCGGCACCTCCGCCTCGGCGAGCACGCGCTGGACGACGGCCGCCGGGCCCGGCCCGCGCCCGAGCCCCGGCCCGATTGCGAGCGCGGACGCGCGCCGCGCGAGATCGAGCACCTCCTGCGCCGCGTCGTCGGCGACGAGGCCGTCCTCGTCCGGCAGCGGCCGTTTCACCGCCTCGAGCAGCCGCTGCTCGATCACCGGCATCGCCGACGCCGGCGCCGCCACGGTCACGTAGCCCGCATCCGAGCGGAACGCGGCGAGCGCGGCGAGGCACGGCGCGCCGGTCAGCCCGCGCGAGCCGCCGACGACGAGCACGTGCCCGGACGTGTACTTGTTGTCCGCAGGGCCGCGCCTCGGGACGCCGCGGAGCACCTCGGGCCGGACGAGCCGGTGCTCGGTGTCGACCTGCTCGAGCCCGATGTCGGCGACGTGCACGGCGCCGGCGTGGAAGCGGCCGGGCGCGACCTCGAGCCCGACCTTCCGCGCATGGAACGTCACCGTCGCGGAGGCGCGCACCGCCTCGCCGGCGACCTCGCCGGTCGACGCGTCGACGCCGGACGGGAGATCGATCGCGAACACGGGCGCGCCGCCCGCGTTGATCCGCTCGATCAGCGCCGCCGCGTCGCTGCGCGGCGCGCCGCTGAAGCCCGTGCCGAACAGCGCGTCGACGACGACGTCCGGCGAGCCGAGGTCGGTCTCCCCCGCCTTCGCGTCGACGACGGTCACGTCCCGTCCCTCGCGCTCGAGCCGCGCGGCCAGCACGCGCCCGTCGCCGCCGTTCGAGCCGCCGCCGCAGACGACCGTCCAGCGGCGCGCGTCGCCGTGCAGCTCGAGCGCGACCTCGGCCGCCGCGTTCCCGGCCCGCTCCATCAGCTCCGGCACCGTGTCGGGATACCCCGGGTACCGCGCCTCCGCGGCGCGCATCTCGTCGGCGGTGTAGAGCGGCTCGAAATCAGGCATCGTTCGCGACCGCGACCGCCTGCGCGAGCTCGCGCGAGTGCGTCATCGAGACGTCGATCCGGCCCGCGCCCACCCTCTCCGCCCAGTCGGCGACGCGTCCGGAGAGCCGCACCGACGGCTTCGGCCGGCCGACGACCTCGATCTCCTTCCAGGCGAACGCGCGCGCGACGCCGAACCCGATCGCCTTGCCGACGGCCTCCTTCGCGGCGAACCGGCCGGCGTAGCTCTGCGCCGGGTTCTTCCGCGAGTCGCAGTACGCCTGCTCCGCGGGCGTGAAGCAACGGTCGCGGAACCCCGCGTACCGCTCGAGCGACCGCCGGACGCGCGCGATCTCGATCAGGTCGGTCCCGACGCGCGTGCTCACATCCCGCTCCGGCACCGGCCGAGCCGGTACCTCCGCTCCTGGGCGAGCTCCGTCGAGCCTACGCTCACAGATGCTCCTCGAGCCAGTCGGGAAGGTGGCGGAGCGACGAGACGATCCCGTCCGGCTGGATCGCCGACGCGTCGACGAGGTCCGGCCGGAACTTCCCGGTGCGCACGAGCACCGTGTGGAGCCCGACGCGGTGCGCGCCGACGATGTCGCTCTCGAGGTCGTCGCCGACCATCCACGTCATCTTCGGCTCCGCGTCGAGCGCCTCGCACGCGGCGGCGAAGAACGCGGGACTCGGCTTCCCGAGCAGATGCGCCTCGACCTGCGAGGCGTACTCGAGCCCCGCGACGAACGCGCCCGCGTCGAGGAGCGGGCCGCGCTTCGTCTGCCACCAGCGGTTGCGGTGCAGGCAGTAGAGGAGCGCGCCTGCCTCGAGCTCGGCGAACGCGCGCGCGAGGTTCATGTACGAGTAGACGAGGTTCGTCTCCGGCGTCTCGTCGGCGCCGCCGAGGAGCACCGCGTCCGCGCCCTCGCCGACGAGCTCGATTCCCTCGAGGTCGCCGACGAGCGCGTGCATCACGAGCGCGAGCACGCGCTTCCCCTTCAGCGCGCGCACGGCGGCGGCCGCGGTCGTCTGCACCTCGTCGTCCTCGAGCTCGACCCCGAAGCTCCGGAGCTCGTCCGCGAGCTGGGTGCGCGAGCGCGTCGTCGTGTTCGTCACGAAGCGGAGGCGGTGGCCGTCGGCGCGGAGTCGCCGGATCGCGTCGGCCGCCCCGGGGATCGGCTCGCCCGAGACGTGCACGACCCCGTCCACGTCGAGCAGAATCGCCGCCATGCACGGCGAGTCTATTCGCGTCACCCGTTCGGTCGCACTTCCGCTGTCGGAGATCGAGCTTCAGGTCTCGCGCTCGAGCGGGCCGGGGGGCCAGCACGCGCAGAAGTCGGAGTCGCGGGTGGTCGCGGTCTTCGACGTCGAGGCGTCCGAGGCGCTGACGCCGGCGCAGAAGAAGCGCGTCGTCGCGAAGGCCGGACCGGTGCTCCGGGCGGTCGCGCAGGACGAGCGGAGCCAGGCCCGGAACCGCGAGCTCGCCGTCGAGCGGCTCGTCGAGGCGCTCCGCGGGGCGCTCCGGGTCGAGCGCCGACGCGTCCCGACGAAGCCGAGCGCCGCCGCCCGGGAGCGGCGGCTCGAGGGCAAGCGCCGCCGCGGCGAGACGAAGCGGCTCCGCCGCCCGCCGGAGTAGGAGGCCCAGCGACGGTTCTAAATTGACAAACCTTATGGCTGGCATCAATACTTCAAATCTCGACAAGTCCGGTAGCCGAACCCTGAAGGAGCCCGATGCCTCGCCGAAGCCTTGCCGCCCTGCTCGTCCTCGCCGCGCTCGCCGCCGTGCCGGCCGCGTTCGCCGCGACCGCGAAGCGCGCCGACACCACGCTCTCGCTCGTCGCGTATTCGATCCCGACGAACGTCTTCCCGAAGCTGATCTCCGCGTACCAGGCGACGCCGCAGGGGCAGGGGATCAAGTTCACGACCTCGTTCGCCGCCTCCGAGGTGCAGAGCAAGGCGGTCGCCGCCGGGCTGCCGGCCGACGTCGTCAACTTCTCGATCTCGACCGACATGGACCGCCTCGTCCAGTCGAAGCTCGTCGACAAGAGCTGGGACGCGAACCCCCAGCACGGGATCGTCTCGAAGTCCGTCGTCGTCTTCGTGCTCCGCAACGGCAACCCGAAGCACATCAAGACCTGGGACGACCTCGTGAAGCCGGGCGTCCAGGTCGTGTTCCCGAACCCGTTCAGCTCCGGCGGCGCGCGCTGGGACATCATGGCCGCGTACGGCGCGCAGCTGCGCGAGGGCAAGACGCCCAAGCAGGCACAGGCGTACCTCACGCAGCTCTTCCAGCACAACGTCAGCCAGGACACGAGCGGCCGCAACGCCCTCAACACGTTCCTGTCCGGCAAGGGCGACGTGCTGCTCGACTACGAGTCCGACGCCAAGCTCGCCCAGTCCCAGGGCAAGCCCGTCTACTACCTGATCCCGAAGGCGACGCTGCAGATCGAGACGCCGCTCGCCGCCGTGAACGGCTCGAACAAGGCCGCCGCCCAGCAGTTCGTCAACTGGCTCTACACGCCGGCCGCGCAGAACATCTGGGCCCAGAACGGCTTCCGCTCCGTGCTGCCCGCCGTCGAGAAGCGCTACCTCGCGCAGTTCCCGCCGCGGCCGCAGCTCTTCAAGATCGGCTACGTCGGCGGCTGGGACAAGGTCAACACCCAGTTCTTCGACCCGACGAACGGGATCGTCGCGAAGATCGAGCAGGGACTGGGGGTCTCCACTGGCGGTTGACGCGGCACGCATGCCGAGGGCGCGGCGTCGCGCCCTCGGCGCTCCGGCGCTGACGACCGGGCTCACGCTCGCGTACCTCAGCGTCATCGTCCTCATCCCGCTCGCCGCGGTCGTCGCCAAGGCGACCGCCGGAGGCTGGCACCACTTCTGGCAGGTCGCCTGGAACCCCGAGGCGAAGGCCGCCCTCGAGCTGACGCTCGAGCTGGCCGGGCTCGTCGTCCTCGTCAACGCCGTGTTCGGGACCGCGCTCGCGTGGACGCTCGTCCGCGACGACTTCCCGGGGAAGTCGCTCCTCAACTCGATCATCGACCTGCCGTTCGCGCTGCCGACGATCGTCGCGGGGCTGACGCTGCTCGCGCTGTACGGGCCGACCGGCGGCCTCGGCGTGAACATCGCGTACACGCGGATCGGCGTGCTGATGGCCCTCCTGTTCGTGACGCTGCCGTTCGTCGTGCGGACCGTGCAGCCGGTTCTGCTCGAGCTCGACAAGGAGATGGAGGAGGCCGCGGCGTCGCTCGGCGCGAACCGCTTCACCGTGTTCCGCCGGATCATCTTCCCGAACCTCTTCCCCGCGCTCCTGTCCGGCGTCGCGCTCGCGTTCGCACGCGCGCTCGGCGAGTTCGGCGCGGTCGTGCTGATCGCGGGGAACATCCCGTTCAAGACGGAGGTCGCCTCGGTCTACGTGTACCAGCACGTGTCGAGCGACGATCCGACCGGTGCCGCCGCCCTCGCGGTCGTCCTGCTCGTGATCTCGCTCGGCGTCCTCCTCGCGATCGGCGCCGTGCGCCGCTGGGTGACACGCCATGATCGGTAAGTACGCCGTCCGCTTCTCGGCGCTCGGGTATGTCACCGTGATCCTCGTCGCCCCGGTCGCGCTCATCTTCTGGCGCGCGTTCGAGCACGGGCTCGGGCCCTTCTGGGATGCGATCACGACCCCGAACGCGGTGCACGCGCTGAAGCTGACGCTGGAGCTCGCGATCGTCGCCGTCCCGCTCAACACCGTGTTCGGGATCGCGTGCGCGATCGCGATCGTCCGGTACCGGATGCCGGGCGGCGGCCTCGTCAACGCGATCGTCGACCTGCCGCTCGCACTGTCCCCCGTCGTCGTCGGCCTCTCGCTCTACCTGCTGTACGCGCGCGACGGCTGGTTCGGCGGCTGGCTGACGAGGCACGGCGTCCAGGTCCTGTTCGCGTACCCGTCGATGCTCCTCGCGATGCTGTTCATCTCGCTCCCGTTCGTCGTCCGCGAGGTGGTGCCCGTCCTGCGCGAGATCGGGATCGACGCGGAGGAGGCCGCGGCGACGCTCGGTGCGTCGGCGTTCACGACGTTCCGCAAGATCACGCTGCCGGCGATCCGCTGGGCGGTCACCTACGGCGTCGTGCTGACCACCGCCCGCGTCCTCGGCGAGTTCGGCGCCGTCAGCATCGTCTCCGGCGGAATCGCGGGCCGCACGCAGGTGCTGACGCAGTACGTGCAGGCGTCGTACGAGAACTTCGACCTCACCGGTGCGTACGCCGCGTCGGTGGTGCTCGCCGGGCTCGCGGTCGCGACGCTCGTGGCGATGACCCTCATCAAGCCGAAGGAGGAACGCAGTGGCCATCGAGACGCGTAGCGTCACGAAGCGGTTCGGCGACTTCGTCGCGCTGGACGACGTCTCGATCACCGCCGAGAGCGGCTCGCTGACCGCGTTGCTCGGACCGAGCGGAAGCGGCAAGTCGACGCTCCTCCGCGTGATCGCGGGGCTCGAGGTGCCGGACTCCGGCGACGTCTTCATCTCCGGGAGGGAGGCGACGGCGCTCGCGCCGCAGAAGCGCGGCGTCGGGTTCGTCTTCCAGCACTACGCGCCGTTCAAGCACATGACCGTGCGCGAGAACGTCGCGTTCGCCCTGAAGATCCGCCGCCGGCCGAAGGCCGAGATCCGCGCGCGGGTCGACGAGCTGCTCGAGCTCGTGCAGCTCGGCGGGCTCGGCGGCCGCTACCCCGCGCAGCTCTCCGGCGGCCAGCGGCAGCGGATGGCGCTCGCCCGTGCGCTCGCGCCCGAGCCCGACGTGCTCCTGCTCGACGAGCCGTTCGGCGCGCTCGACGCGCGCGTGCGCAAGGAGCTCCGCGCATGGCTGCGGCGGCTGCACGAGGAGACGCACACGACGACGATCCTCGTCACGCACGACCAGGAGGAGGCGATGGAGGTCGCCGACGAGATCGTGCTGATGGCGAAGGGCCGCGTCGAGCAGGTCGGCCCGCCGCGCGAGCTCTACGAGACGCCGGCGAACGAGTTCGTGATGACGTTCGTCGGGCCGGTCAGCCGGGTCGGCGGCGCGTACGTGCGCCCGCACGACATCGAGATCCTCCTCTCGCCCGACGGCTCGGACGGCGAGGCGATGGTCGAGCGGATCGTGCACCTCGGCTTCGAGGTGCGCGTCGAGCTGCTCGCCGCCGACGGGAGCCGGCTCTCGGTGCAGCTGACGCGCGACGAGGCGACGGAGCTCGAGCTCGTCGAGGGCGACGTCGTCTGGCTGCGCGCCCGGCGCACGCGCGTCTTCGCGTAGCGTCCCGATGTGCTCTTCGCGCCGGAGCTCCACGAGCCGCTGACGGATGCGCCGTGGGACGAGGCGCGCGTCCGCGACGGGATCGCGGCGATCGTCGCCGACGTCGATGCGGCCTACGGCGGCGCCGAGCTCTGGCCGGCGGACGAGTGGGACGGCTGGGAGACGCCGACGCCGCTGAAGAGCCTCTACGCCGGCGCGGCCGGCGCCGTCTGGGCGCTCGAGCTGCTGCGGCGGCGCGGGCACGCGGAGTCGCGGCTCGACCTCGCCGACGTGGCTGTGCGGGCGCTCGAGGCATGGCGCGCGGAACCGGACTTCATCCGCGGGTGGGAGCTGCCGTCGCGGAAGGAGGCCTCGCTCTTCGTCGGCGAGACGGGGCCGCTCCTCGTCGCGTGGCTGCTCGGCCGGCGCGACCTCCGCGACGACCTCCTCGCGCGCATCCGCGAGAACGCCGACAGCGAGGCGGTCGAGGTGATGTGGGGCGTCGCGGGCACGATGCTCGTGGCGCGCGCGATCGACGAGCACGACGCGTGGGAGGAGAGCGCCGCCGCGCTCCGCGCAGCGCGCGGCCCGGACGGGATGTGGACGAACCGGCTCTTCGGCGCCGACCGCCGCTCGCTCAGCCCGCCGCACGGGCTCGTCGGGAACATGCTCGCGCTCGGCGGCGGCGACGATCTCGCGGCGGCGGTCCTCGCGCGCGAGGCGGTCGTCGAGGACGGCTTCGCGAACTGGCCGGCGAGCGACGGCTCGCTCTGGCTCCAGTGGTGCAACGGCGCGCCGGGCGTCGTGATCCACGCGTCCGGCTACCTCGACGAGGAGCTCGCGCGGATGGGCGCGGAGCTCGTCTGGCACGCCGGCCCGCCGGGGATGGAGAAGGGCCCGTGCATCTGCCACGGCACGGCCGGCAACGGCTACGCGTTCCTTCGCATGTTCGAGCGCACCGGCGACGAGCTGTGGCTCGACCGCGCGCGGCGGTTCGCGATGCACGCGCTCGAACAGGTCGGCCGGCGTGGGCACGGGCGCTACTCGCTCTTCACCGGCGACCTCGGCGTCGCGCTCTACGCCGCCGACTGCATCGACGCGCGCGCCGCCTACCCGGTCCTCGACTACCTCGTCTGAGGCGGCCCGAGGAGATCCGCCAACGTCGTCCCCTCGAGGACGTCGCGCATGCTGGCGCGGAGCTCGATCCAGAGCGGCTGGAGGCTGCGCGCGTTGCCGGTGTACTCGAGCTCCTCCGGGCGCACGCCGCGCACGCTCGCGATCGGGCCCTCGAGCGCGCGGATCACGTCCGCGACGCTGATCTCGCCCGCGGGCCGCGCGAGCCGGTAGCCGCCGTCCACCCCGCGCTGGCTGATCACGATCTCGCCGCGCCGCAGCTCGAGCAGGATGTTCTCGAGGAACTTCGGCGGGATCGCCTGCGCCGACGCGAGCCGCTCCGCGCTCACCTGGCCCGGCGGCGGGGCGGCGGCGAGCTCGAGGAGCGCGCGGAGCGCGTAGTCGACCTTTGCGGAGACGCGCATTACGCCACAGCATCGCGCAGGAACGCGAGCTGTGCAGCGTTCGCGAGCCCGCCGACCGCCGTGGGGAACGCGTTGAAGCCGTGGCAGCCCTCGGCGTACACGCGCAGGTCGGCGTCGTTGCCGGCCGCGCGCCAGCGCGCGGCCATGAAGAGCGTGTCGTCGAGGAGCGCATCCGCGGTGCCGACGGTGAAGAGCGCGGGCGGCAGGTCGCGGAGGTCGGCGTAGAGCGGCGAGATGTCCGGGTCGCGCATCGCCTCGAGCCCGACGCCGGGGACGTAGCACTCCGCGAACCACGCCATCGTCGCGCTCGTGAGCACGAGCGGGCGGTCGCCGAAGCGGCGGCAGCTCGGCGTCCCCGAGAGGTCGTAGACGCCGAAGACGAGGTTCGCGCCGGCGAACGCGCCGGTGATCCCGTGCCGGTCGCGGAGGCGGAGCAGCGTCGCCGCCGAGAGGTGCGCGCCCGCCGACTCGCCGCCGATCGCGTAGCGCGCCGGCACGCCGAGCTCCGACGGCGCGTGCTCGAGCAGCCAGAGCGCCGCGTCCTCGCAGTCGTCCTGCGCCGCCGGGTACGGATCCTCGGGCGCGAGCCGGTACTCGACGCTGACGGCGGCGAGGCCCGCCTCGTCCGCGATCGCCTGCAGGCCGACGTCCGACTCGTCCGCGGCGCCGATCACCCAGCCGCCGCCGTGGAGGTGGAGGTACGCGCCGCGCGGCTCGCCCTTCGGCGCGATCACGCGAAGCCGCAGCGTCCCTGCGCGCGACGGGATCTCGAGCCAGCGCGCGTCCGGCGAGAACACCGTCTGCGGGAACACCGTCGTCCCGGCGCGGCGCTGCCCGCGGAGCTCGACCGGGTCGACGGTCTCGCGCGGCGGCATCGCCGACTGCTTCGCCTCGATCTCGGCGTTCAGCGCGCGCGTCTCGTCGACGGTCTCGAGCCCGAGCACGGTGCTCACGCGGCCGCACCGCGGAGGAACCCGATCTGAGAGACGTTGGCCGTCTCGGCGATCGCGAGCTCGAACGCGTTGAAGACGTGGCAGCCCTCGACGTACACGCGCAGGTCGGCGTCGTTGCCGGCGGCGTCCCAGCGCGCGGCCATGAACAGCGAGTCGTCGAGCAGCGCGTCCGCGGTGCCGACCGTGAAGAGCGCCGGCGGCAGGTCGCGCAGGTCGGCGAAGAGCGGCGAGATGTCGGGCTCGCGCAGCGCCTCGGCGTCGCGGCCGTCGTAGTACGTGTCGGTGAACCACGCCATCGAGCTCCTGCTGAGCACGAGCAGCCGCTCGAAGTTGCGCGAGCTCGGCGTGCCGCTGAGGTCGAACGCGCCGTAGACGAGATTCGCGCCGCCGAACGCGCCGGTGATCCCGTGGCGGTCGCGCAGCCGGAGCAGCGTCGTGACGGAGAGGTGCGCGCCGGCCGACTCGCCGCCGATCGTGAACCGCGCGGGCACGCCGAGCGCGTCGGCTCCGTGCTCGAGGAGCCAGAGCGCCGCATCCTCGCAGTCGTCGTGCGCCGCCGGGTAGAGATGCTCCGGCGCGAGCCGGTATTCGACGCTGACGGCGGTGAGCCCGCCGTGCTCGGCGACCGCCTCGAGGAGCGGATCCTGGTTGTCGGCGGCGCCGAGCACCCAGCCGCCGCCGTGGATGTGGAGATACGCGCCGACCGGCTCGGCCTCTTTCGGCGCGACGACGCGGAGCCGGATCCCGCCGGCGCGCGACGGGATGTCGAGCCACCGCGCCTGCGGCAGCATCACCGGCGCCGGGAAGAGCCCGTCCCCCGCGCGGTCGGCAGCGCGCGTCTGCGCGGCAGGCACCCTCTCGATCGGCGCCAGCGTCGCCTGCCGGCGCTCGAGCTCGTCGTTGAAGGCCCGCGTCTCGGCGACGGTGTCCTCGCCGAGGATCACTCGACCGTGACGGTCTTCGCGAGGTTCCGCGGCTGGTCGACGTTCAGGCCGCGCAGGCGCGCGATCCGGTACGCGAGCAGCTGGAGCGGGACGACGGCGAGCGCGGCCTGCAGGAACGCAGGGGTGCGCGGGATGTAGATCACGTCGTCCGCGTGGTGCTGGATGTCCTCGTTCCCGTCGGTCGCGATCGCGATCACGTGCGCGCCGCGTGCCCGCGTCTCCTGGATGTTCGAGACGACCTTGTCGTAGATCAGCTTCTGGTCGGTCGCGACGACGACGACCGGCGTCCCCTCGTCGAGCAGGGCGATCGGCCCGTGCTTCATCTCGCCGGCGGAGTACGCGTCGGTCGGGATGTACGAGATCTCCTTCAGTTTCAGCGCGCCCTCGAGCGCGACCGGCAGGCCGATGTGGCGGCCGAGGTAGAGGAAGAACGGCCGGTCGTAGAAGCGCTGCGCGATCTCGTCGATCGGATGGCTCGCGTCGAGGAACGACGCGATCTTGTCCGGCAGCTCGTGCACCTGGTCGAGGATGAACTCGATCTCGTCCGGCGGCAGCGTCTTCCGGACCTGCGCCATCTTCAGCGCGATCAGGTAGAGGAGCGCGACCTGCGCCGTGAACGTCTTCGACGCGGCGACGCCGATCTCGAGGCCGCAGCGCGTGAAGATCGTCGATTCCGCCTCGCGCGTGATCTGCGTCCCCATCAGGTTCGTGATCGCGAGCGTCCGCGCACCGCGCTCGCGCGCGAGCTTCATCGCGTTCACCGTGTCGCGCGTCTCGCCGGACTGCGAGATGCCGATCACGAGCGTGTCCTTCGAGAGGACAGGGTTGCGGTAGATCCACTCGCTCGCGATGTCCGGCTCGACCGGGACGCGCGCCCACTCCTCGATCACGTACCGGCCGACGACGCCGGCGTGGTATGCGGTGCCGCACGCGACGACGACGACGCGGCGGAGGTTCTGAAGCTCGACCTCCGTCATCCCGAGCGCCTCGAGCACGAGCTGGTGGCCGCGGACGCGGTCGCCGATCGTCTCGCGCACGGCCTCCGGCTGCTCGTAGATCTCCTTCAGCATGAAGGTCTCGTAGCCGCCCTTGACCGCGACCTCCTCGTCCCAGTCGATCCGCTCGGCGACGCGCTCGACCTCGACGCCGCCGGCGAAGAAGCGCGCGCCTGCCGGCGTGATCTCGACGATCTCGCCGTCGTCCGGGAAGTGGACGTTGCGCGTCTCGCTGAGGAACGCGGCGATCGACGACGCGATGAACATCTCGCCGTCGCCGACGCCGACGACGAGCGGCGTCTGGTTGCGGACGCCGACGAGCAGGTCGGGGTGCGCATGATGGATCGCGACGATCGAGAAGTGACCCTCGAGCAGCGGGTAGACGCGGATCAGCGCCTGCGCGAGGTCGCCGTCGTACTCGCGCTCGAGCAGGTGCACGACCACCTCGGCGTCGGTCTCGGAGCTGAACGTGTGACCCTGCGCGACGAGCTCGTCCCTCAGCTCGCGGTAGTTCTCGACGATCCCGTTGAGGACGATCGCGATCTCGTCGGCGTCGCAGCCCGTCAGCGGGTGCGCGTTCTGCTCGGTGACGCCGCCGTGCGTCGCCCAGCGCGTGTGGCCGAGGCCGTGGTGCGATTCGGAGCCGTTCGGGCCGGCGGCGTCGACGAGGTTCTGGAGGTTGCCGACGGCGCGGACGTAGTCGAGGCTCGCGTCCTCGCGCAGCGCGATGCCCGCGGAGTCGTAGCCGCGGTACTCGAGGCGCTTCAGCCCCTGCAGCAGCAGCGGCTTGGCCTCGCGCGTCCCGACGTATCCGATGATCCCGCACATGTGTCAGCGTCCTGGAAACACGTCGAGCCCGGCCACTCGACCGGCCCGCAGCGGCGCAGGACGGTCAGCCGAGCTCTTGCTTCACAAGCGCGGCGATCCTAGCACAGAGGCCTTCGGCCACTTCCGGCCACTCGGCCTCGGCGAGCACGCGCACGACCGGCTCCGTGCCGGAGGGGCGCACGAGCACGCGGCCGCGGCCCTGCAGCTCCTCGTTGATCGCGGCGACCTCGTCGACGAGCGCCTGCGCGAGCGGCCCCCGGCCGGCGCGCGGGATGTTCTGCTTCACCTGCGGGAAGACCCGCATCGCAGACGCGGCCTCGGAGAGGCGGCGGCCCTTCAGCGCGCCGCAGAGGAGCAGCGCGGCGACGAGTCCGTCGCCGGTGACGTGGCCGTCGAGGTAGATGATGTGGCCCGACTGCTCGCCGCCGAGGACGCCGCCCTCGCGGCGCAGCGCCTCGAGGACGTAGCGGTCGCCGACGTCCGTCGTGACGACGCGGACGCCGTGCTCCTCCATCAGGCGGTGGAAGCCGATGTTCGTCATCGTCGTGACGGCGACGACGTCGACGTCGCGGTCGAGCGCGAGGACCGCGACGATCTGGTCGCCGTCGATCGTCGCGCCGTTCTCGTCGACCGCGAGCATCCGGTCGCCGTCGCCGTCGAACGCGACGCCGAGATCGAAGCCGCCCTCGACGACGAATCTGCTCAACGCGGCGAGGTCGGTCGCCCCGCAGCCGACGTTGATGTTCGTTCCGTCCGGGTCGTCGCCGATCGACTCGACGTGTGCGCCGAGCGTGGCGAACGCGTCAGGCGCGATGCCGGAGTACGCGCCGTTCGCGCAGTCGACCGCGATGCGCAGGCCGCTCAGGTCGGGACCGAAGCGCTCGAGCACGTGCTCGAGGTAGCTCTCGACGGCGACGCCGACGCGGTCGACCTCGCCGCCGCCGTGCGCGGGCGCGTCGAGCAGTGCCTCGATCTCCTCCTCCGCCGCGTCGGTGAGCTTCCGTCCTTCGCGGTCGAAGAACTTCACGCCGTTGTACTCCGGCGGGTTGTGCGAGGCGGAGATGACGACGCCGAGATCGAGGCGGAGCAGCGCGACGGCAGGCGTCGGGACGACGCCGGCGAGCACCGCGGCGCCGCCCGCCGACGCGACGCCGCGCGCGAACGCCTCCTCGAGCTCGGGGCCCGAGCCGCGCGTGTCGCGGCCGATGAAGACCTTGCCGCCGCCCGACCAGATCGCGGACGCCTTGCCGAGGCGCTCGACGAGGTCGGTCGTGAGGAAGTCCCCGACGACGCCGCGAACGCCGTCTGTTCCGAAGTACTGCCTGGCCATGGCTGCCGGGCGAGCTGAGAGCGAGCGCGTCAGCGCTTCGAGAACTGCGGCGCCTTGCGCGCCTTGTGCAGACCCGCCTTCTTGCGCTCGACCTGGCGCGCGTCGCGCGTCAGGAAGCCTTCCCGCTTGAGCGGCACCCGCAGCTCGGGGTTCGCCTCGACGAGCGCGCGCGCGATGCCGTGCCGGACCGCGCCGGCCTGGCCCGAGAGCCCGCCGCCGTGGACGCGGACGCGAAGGTCGTACGTCCCCTCGAGCCCCGCGGTGCGGAGCGGCGCGGTCGCGAGCGTGCGGTGCGTCGCGCGGGGGAAGTACTCCTCGATCGTGCGGCCGTTGATCCACGTCCCGCCGTCGCCGGGACGGAGGATGACGCGGGCAACGGAGGTCTTGCGCTTGCCGGTGCCGCGGTACTGGGCGATCTGGCTCAACTCACTGCTCCAAGTTCAGGGGACGCGGGTTCTGCGGGGCGTGCGGATGCTCGGGCCCCGCGTAGACCTTCAGCTTCGTCAGCTGCTGCCGCGCGAGCCGGTTCTTCGGGAGCATCCCGCGGACCGCGCTGCGGATAACCTCGGTCGGGCGCCGCTCGAGCTGCTCGCGCAGCGTCCGGCTCTTGAGCCCGCCGGGGTAGCCGGAGTGCCGGTAGTACATCTTCTGGTCGAGCTTCGAGCCCGTGACCCGGATCTTCTCGGCGTTGACGACGATGACGAAGTCGCCGGTGTCCACGTGCGGCGTGTACTGCGGCTTGCGCTTGCCGCGCAGCGTGTCGGCGATCGTCGTCGCGAGCCGGCCGAGGGTCTGGCCGTCGGCGTCGACGACGTACCACTCGCGCGTGATCTCTCCGGGCTTGGCGCTGTAAGTCTTCATAGACAGGAAGCGGCGGACCCTCCGTCCGCCGGGGCGGGATTGTAGCGAAACTCCGCTATTCGGCCGGGGAAAGCGCGACCGGCGGGGCCGGGCGCTTCGCGGCGAGCCAGAGGGCGGGCATCGCGGCCAGGGCGGCCGCCGAGACGGCCAGGGCCGCGGCACCGCCGCCCGTGTAGACGAGGCCTCCGAGGAGGGCGAGGACCGCCGCCGCGAGGCTCGCGACGAGGTCGGAGAACCCGATCAGCTTCCCACGCTCGGACGGGCTCGCGAGGGTCACGAGCTCGGTCGTGGCGCCGACGTAGGACAGGTTCCAGCCGAGGCCGAGCCCGAGCAGCGCGAGGCTCATCCCGCCGACGCCGCCGAGCCAGACGAGGGCGAGGTTCGAGAGCGTCATCACCGCGAGCCCTGTCACGAGGGCCCGGCGGCGGCCGAAGCGGTCGATCAGGTCGCCGACGACGAGGACGAGGCCGTACATCCCGACGATGTGGACGCTGATCATCGTGAAGACGTCGCCCTCGTGGTGCCCGCGGCCGATCGCGACGTAGCCGGCGAGGTTCATGACGCTCGCCATGACGGCGAAGCTCGCGACCGCCGCGACCATCGCCGGCAGGACGCCGGGGCGGCGGATGATCCGTCCGAGAGGCTCGGGCGGCACCGAGTCGTCGTGCTCGCTCGGATAGCTCGCGGAGATCTCCTTCGGGTCCGGGTGGACGCGCCCGGCGACGAGGAACCCGGCGACCATGAACGGGATCCCGAGGAGCCACGGCGCGACGAGCCCGTGCGCGGTCGGCGCGCGGCCGGCGAACAGCGGGCCGAAGAGGATCGGGCCCCAGATCGCGCCCGACACGGCGCCGAAGAGGACGAAGGACATGCCGCGCGCCCGGTGCCGCTCCGGGAACATCTCGGCCGCTGCGGCGCGCGACAGCTGGACGATCGCGCCGGACGCGCCGACGAGCGCGAGGCCGACCGAGACGATGGTCGCGGACGAGAGCGCGCAGCCGCCCGCGATCACGCCGCAGCCGATCCCACCGCCGACGAAGCCGCCGCGGATCACCGGCATGCGTCCGACCCGGTCCATGAGGCGGCCCGCCGGCGCGACGGCGAGCCCGCCCGCGGTGAGGAAGATCGCGGGGCCGAGGCCGAGGATCCCGGTGATGCCGGTGACGGCGACGAGCGTGAGCGAGGACAGCGCCGCGGCGAGCTGGAACATGCCGGAGTTGCAGACGAGCGCGGCCGCGAGGAGGAATGCGTTGCGCTTGACGCCGGGGGCCGTCTCGACGCTCACGCGCCGAGTGTACGTTCGAGGCCTCGCGCGAAGGCGACGGCGCCCCCGTGCGACGGGTGGCGAACGCACGGCGCGTCGCCGAGGGCGGCGGCGGCGATGCGACCGACGGCGATCGCGGTGCGGTTGCCCGTGACCTCGCGAAGGAACGGACTTGCCGCTTCGATCTCCGATCGGGTCGGACGGCGGTTCGTCGTCTCGGTTCCGGGGTGGGTCGGGACGACGTTCCACAGGAGAACGTCGTCCTCGATCCCGAGCTCCGCGAGGACGCGGTGGACGATCGTCGCCGACGCTTCCGCCGGGCCCGCGCCGGTGAGCTGCCGCTCCGACGTGAACGGGATGCCGCTGACGCGCGCACCGCGGTAGCCGGCGGCTTCGCCGACGAGGACGACGCGCGCCTCGACACGGGCGCCGAGGTACGCGCGGAGCCGCTCGCGCCGGAGCTCGGAGCGTGCGTACTGGTTGTGCGTCGCGCCGATGCGGGCGCGTGCGAGCCGGTCGACGAGGTCCACCGGGCTAGTCGTCGTAGGCCAGCAGCTCGAGAAGCGAGCCGTCCGGGTCGCGGAAGTACAGGCTCGTTCCCCCGCCGCGACCGCCCTGGCGGGGCGTCGGGCCGAGCTCGATCGGGACGCCGAGCCGTTCGAGGTGCGCACGTGCCTCGTCCGGGGTCCCGTCCCAGACGAAGCAGAGGTCGCTGTTCCCGGGCCGCACGGGGTCCTGCGCGCGCGGGTTCGGAGTCGCCCCGGGGCCGTGGACGTTCAACTGCTGGCCGTCCGCAAGCCGGTAGGCAACGCGTCCGTATTCGAGCGCGACCACCTCAGCGCCGAGCACGTCGCGGTAGAACGCGTTCGAGCGCTCGTAGTCGGACACGGCGATCACAACGTGGTCGAGTCGAAGCGCCACAGCGTCACGATTCTCACACGTTGCGAAGTTGCGACCCACGCGTCACACCCTGGCCACGACGATTACCGCATGTGGAGCCGAATCCGATGGTGGCGACGCCACGCCACGCCAGGTGGCGACGCCACGCCACGCCACACCGATGAGCTGGTCGAATACAACACGCGGGAGGCGCGGGACCTCTTCAGCCACCTGCTCCGGCGCGTGCGTCACGGCGAGGAGATCGTGATCGCGCACGCGGGCCGACCGGTTGCCAAGCTGATCCCGTACAGCGGCGACGGGCCGCGGAGGCGTGGCGTCGTCCGGGCGCAGATCGTCGTCCACGACGAGCGGCGCTCATGAACGCCGCCGGCCTACTCCCACTCGATCGTCGCGGGCGGCTTCGACGTCACGTCGAGGACGACGCGGTTCACGCCGACGATCTCGTTGACGATCCGGCTCGAGATCGTCTCGATCAGGTCGTACGGGAGCCGCGCCCAGTCCGCCGTCATTGCGTCGTCGCTGGTGACGGCGCGGATCACGACCGGGTAGCCGTACGTCCGCTCGTCGCCCTGCACACCCACCGAGCGGATCGCGGGCAGCACCGCGAACGACTGCCAGAGGTCGCGATACATCCCGGCGCGCCGCACCTCCTCCTGGAGGATCGCGTCCGCCTCGCGGAGGATCTCGAGCCGCTCCGCCGTGACGTCGCCGATGATCCGGATCGCGAGACCCGGCCCCGGGAAGGGCTGGCGCCAGACCATCCGCTCCGGCATCCCGAGCTCCTCGCCGACGCGCCGCACCTCGTCCTTGAAGAGCAGCCGCAGCGGCTCGACGAGCTTCATCTGCATGTCGTCCGGCAGCCCACCCACGTTGTGATGCGACTTGATCGTCGCGGCGACCCCCTCCGTCCCGCCGGACTCGATCACGTCGCTGTACAGCGTCCCCTGCACGAGCCAGCGGACGTTGCCGAGCTTCCGCGCCTCGTCCTCGAACACGCGGATGAACTCGCGGCCGATGATCTTTCGCTTCGCCTCCGGCTCCTCGACGCCGGCGAGCAGCTCGAGGAACCGCTCCTGCGCCTCGACGTGCACGAGCGGGATCCCGAACCCCTCGCCGAATGTCTCGACGACCTGCGTCGCCTCGTCCTTCCGCAGCAGCCCGTGGTCGACGAACACGCACGTGAGCTGGTCGCCGACCGCCTTGTGGACGAGCAGCGCCGCGACCGCCGAGTCGACGCCTCCGGAAAGCGCGCACAGCACCCGCTCCGACCCGACCTGCGCCCGGATGCGCTCGACCTGCTCCTCGATCACCGCGGCGGGCGTCCACGCGGGCGGCGCGTCGGCGATCTCGTAGAGGAAGTTCTTCAGCACCTCCATCCCGTGCGGTGTGTGCACGACCTCCGGATGGAACTGCACGCCGTACAGCGCGCGCTCCGGCGACTCGAACGCCGCGATCGGCGTCGACGGCGAACCGGCGACGACGCGCGCGCCCTCGGGCGGCGCCACGACGGAGTCGCGGTGCGACATCCACACCGTCTGGACGTCCGGCGTGTCGCGCAGCAGCGCGGAGTCCTCGACGCGCAACTCCGTCTTCCCGAACTCCGAGACGCCGGTACGGTCGACGCGGCCGCCGAGGTCGAGCGCCATGAGCTGCATGCCGTAGCAGATGCCGAGTGTCGGGATCCCGAGCTCGAAGATCCGCGGATCGACGTGCGGCGCGTCGTCCGCGTAGACCGACGCCGGCCCGCCGCTGAGGATCAGCGCGTACGGGTTTCGCGCACGCACCGCGTCCGGCGAGATCGTGTGCCCGACGAGCTCCGAGTAGACGCGGCACTCGCGCACGCGGCGCGCGATCAGCTGCGAGTACTGGCCGCCGAGGTCGACCACGAGCACCGGCCGGTCCTCCGGGCCGGGAAACGGGACGACGTTCGTCGGCTCAGCGGCGATAGTTCGGCGCCTCTTTCGTGATCGTCACGTCGTGCGGGTGCGACTCGCGCAATCCTGCGCCCGTGATCCGGACGAACCGCGCCTGCTTCATCTCCGCGATCGTCGCGGCACCGCAGTACCCCATCGCCTGCTGCAGCCCGCCGACGAGCTGGTGGAGGATCGGGCCGAGCGGGCCCTTGTACGCGACGCGGCCTTCGATCCCCTCGGGGATCAGCTTCTCGACGTCCTCGACGTCGCCCTGGAAGTACCGGTCCTTCGAGTACGACCGCGCCTTCATCGCGCCGAGCGAGCCCATGCCGCGGTACTCCTTGAACCGCTCGCCCTGCGAGAGGATCACCTCGCCCGGCGCCTCCTCGACGCCGGCGAGCAGCGACCCGAGCATCACGGTGTCCGCGCCCGCCCCGATCGCCTTCGCGATGTCCCCCGACGACGTCATCCCGCCGTCGCCGATCACCGGGATCCCCTCCGCCGACGCGATCTCCGCGCAGTCGTAGATCGCCGTGATCTGCGGTACGCCGACGCCGGCGACGACCCGCGTGGTGCAGATCGAGCCGGGCCCGATGCCGACCTTGATCGCCTCCGCGCCCGCGTCGATCAGCGCGCGCGCCGCCTCCGCGGTCGCGACGTTCCCCGCGATCACCTCGACGGCGGAGGCGCCCTTGATCTTCGTCACCATCTCGAGGACGCCCGCGGAATGCCCGTGCGCCGTGTCGACGACGAGCAGGTCGACGCCCGCGGCGACGAGCGCCTGTGCACGCTCGACCGCATCCGGCCCGACACCGACCGCGGCGCCGGCGCGCAGGCGACCCTGCTCGTCCTTCGTCGCCTGCGGGTACTCGATCCGCTTCTGGATGTCCTTGACCGTGATCAGCCCGCGCAGCCGGCCGTCGGCGTCGACGACGGGGAGCTTCTCGATCTTGTTGCGGTGGAGGATCTCCTCCGCCTCGGCGAGCGTCGTGCCCACGGGCGCGGTGACGAGGTTGCGCGACGTCATGAGCGCCGAGATGGGCTGCTCGACGTCGCTCTCGAAGCGAAGGTCGCGGTTCGTGAGGATGCCGACGAGGACGCCGTCGCCGTTCGTGATCGGGACGCCCGAGACCTTGTAGCGCGCCATCAGCTCGACCGCCAGGCGCACGGGCGCGTCGGGAGGCAGCGTCACCGGTTCGACGATCATCCCCGACTCGGAGCGCTTCACCTTGTCGACCTCGGCGACCTGCTCCTCGATCGAGAGGTTGCGGTGGACGATCCCGATTCCGCCCTCACGCGCGAGCGCGATCGCGAGCCGGGCCTCGGTCACGGTGTCCATCGCCGCCGACACGATCGGGATAGCGAGCTCGATCGAGGGCGTGAGGCGGGCGCGCGTCGAGACGTCGTTCGGCAGGACGTGCGACTCGGCCGGGACGAGGAGCACGTCGTCGAAGGTGAGCCCCTCGCGGCCGAACTTCCGGTCGAGCTCGAGCAGCCGCTGGACGTCGTCGGCGCTCAGCTCGGCTGCTGCGTGCTCCGTCAAGAATCGGAGGGTAACAGCCGATCAGGACACGATTTTGACAACGTCCTAACACCGGGCAGTTACGGTCATGCCGTGCGGGCCCTCCTCGCCTTTTCTGCGGGACTTCTCGTCCTCGCCGGCTCAGCCCTGGCCGGAACTCCGACCGCATACACGCTGCGGAAGAGCTCGTCCGGACCGGTCGTCGCGGTCGCCCAGAACAACGGCATCGCCGCCTGGTTCACCTCCGGCGCGAAGACGAAGACATGCAATCTCGTGCACGTCATGGCGGCCGGCAAGAAGGACCGGACCCTTCCCTCGACCCCGGGCCTCACCTGTAACTGGAGCCTGACCGGCGGGCAGCCGCAGCTCGCGGTCGCGTCCCGCATGTCCACGGCGCTCTGGTCCCTCCACGAAGGCGGCCCGCAGCCGTTCGACTGGGTCATCGCGGCACCCTTCGACGGCCCCGAACGACAGGTCGAGCATCTCGCCCACGCGAGCAACGGCATCGGCGACTGGCTCGGCGGCGTTGCCGGAGCAGGCAGGACGCTCGCCTACTCGTGGGACGACGTCGAGTACGTCGACCCGTCCGCCTGTCTCTCCAAGGGCATGTGCAAGCAGAAGATCGAGGACGGCGGGATCAAGATCGTCACGCGGACGACAGACACGCCGCTTCCTGGAGCTCAGCCTGCGCTCCTGCTCGCTGCCGCGTCCGGACGCATCGCCTACGTCCCCGCGACGACCGTCAAGGCCGGCCGCCCGTCCACGAGCGCCAAGAACACGCTGCAGATCGTGGACGCCACCACCGGAGCCGCCGTGGCCCAGGCCTCGGTGCAGGGGTTCCCGATCGCGCTCGCACTCTCCCCCAAGGTGCTCGCAGTCCTCACGACCCAGGGCACTCCCCACGACCGGATCTCGTGGTTCTCCACGACGACCGGGGCGAAGCTCGGCAGCGTCGTCGTCTCGGGGCTCGCCGGGCCGCAACTCGCGGCGAGCGACCAGCTCATCGTCTACCGCGTCGGCCTCCAGCTGCGGGAGATCTCCACGCACACGC
>DATJOZ010000153.1:0-9031 GCA_035506655.1 Gaiellaceae bacterium | reverse complement strand
ACGACGCTCGGCGCGTGGGCGCTCTGCTTCGGCTGGGCGGCCGTGAAGCTCGGCGACCGGTGGCCGAGGCTCGTCGCGTGGACGCTCGTCGCGCTCGCGGTGGTCGACCTGCCGTTCGTGATCTACAAGGGCGCGGTCGGGGCGTTTTGAGCCGTTCGAGCATCACGATCCTCGGCGACCTCGCCGCGCGCGCGCGGCGCGTCGGAGCCGGGAGTGTGCTACGGCGGGCGGTGCGGGTCGTCGACCGCGTGTATGCCGCGCTCGGACGAGCTCCGCTGACGGTCGAGGTGGCGGGCGCCGAGATCCACGGCTATCTCCGCCATCGGAGCTTCCTCGCCGAGACGACCCGGCCCGCGCGGACCTACGTCGACCTCTTCCTCCGCACCGTGCGTCCCGGGATGACGATCGTCGACGGCGGTGCCCATGTCGGCCTCTACACCGTCCTCGGGGCGCGCGCCGTCGGGCCGGACGGGCTCGTCCTCGCGTTCGAGCCGGATCGCTACAACCTCGCCGCGCTTCGGCTCAACGTGCACGGGGCGACGAACGTCAGGATCGTCGAGAAAGCGCTCACCGACGCGCCGGGCACCGCGACGTTCCACGAGACTCCGAGCACGATCGGCAGCTCGCTACTGGAGCGGGCCGACTCGAGCACGCGGGTCGTCGAGACGACAAGCGTGGATGCCGAGTTGGGCGAGCGGCGCGCGCCGTCGCTTCTCGTGAAGCTGAACGTCGAGGGTGCTGAACCGCTCGTGATCGCCGGGATGCGCGAGACGCTGGACCGCGTCCGGTCGATCTCGATGCTCGTCGAGGTGAACCCGGCGCTCGTCTCGGCCGCGGGGACGGACGTCGATGCACTCGTTCGGACGCTCGAGGGCGAAGGCTTCGCCGTGGGGTTCGTCGACCTCGAGACGCAGGACGTCGTGCATCTTCCAGCCCCGATCCCCAAGGGCCACATCTTCGCGAGCCGCGGCTAGCAGCCGCGCTGCACCGTGAGCTGCACGAGCAGCTTGCCCGTCTCGCTCGCCCACTCCTCCGGAAGCTGCCACCACGGCCAGCTCGAGCCGGTGACCCAGAGCTTCCGGTGGTAGCAGCGCTCGATCAGCATCCGTGCGCGGGTCACGTGGAACGTGGAGGTGACGACGACGACGCGCGACCAGCCGCGCCGCTGCGCCATCGCCGCGACCGCGCGTGCCTCTCCCTGCGTGCTGTACGGGTCGGGCTGGAAGCAGACGACTCGGACGCCCGCGATCTTCTTCCCGCCGCCGCAGAGCGCGCGCGCCTGCGGCCACTTGCCGCGGGTCGGGCTCGAGATCACGAGATTGGGTGCCACGCCGTCGCGGACGAGCGCGACCGCCGGGTCGAGCCGCCGGTCGAGCCCGCCGGAGAGCACGACGACCGCGTCCGCGTGCTTCGGGGGCGAGTCGGCGCGCGGCCAGACGAAGAGGAACGCACAGGCGACGAGCCAGAGCCCCACGAGGACGGCGAGGACGAGGAGCAGGCGGCGGATCACCAGGCCCACTCAATCAAAGGCGGGTACCCTCTCCGCCCGTGAGCGGCGTCCTCTTCACCTGCGCCGGGCAGCGGGTCGACATCATCGCGGCCTTCAAGCGGGCAGGCGCGCGGACGCTCGCGACCGACGTGAACCCGCTCGCGCCGGCGCTCTACCACGCCGACCGCCACGCCTTCGTCCCGCGCGTCGACGACCCGGGCTACATCCCGGCGCTCCGCGCGCTCGTCGGCGTCCACGACATCGCGCTCGTCGTCCCGCTGACCGACCTCGACCACGGCGTCCTCGCCCGCTCGCGCGACGAGCTCGGCGCGCTCGTGCTCCTGCCGCCGCCGGAGATCGTCGACGCGCTCGCGGACAAGTGGCTCGCGCACCGGCTGTTCGAGGAGCGCGGGATCGGGTCGCCGCCGACGTGGCTTCCCGGCGCGCTGCCGGACGACCTCGAGTTCCCCGTCCTCGTGAAGGCGCGCCGCGGCTTCGGGTCGCGCGGCATCTACCGCTGCGCCGACGCGCGCGAGCTCGCGTTCTTCCTCGACTACACCGACCACGACTCGATCGTGCAGGCGGCGTGCCGCGGCGAGGAGTTCTCGATCGACGTCTTCTGCGACCTCGAGAGCCGGTGCCTGAACGCGGTGCCGCGCACGATGATCGAGTCGAAGGGCGGCGAGTCGATCAAGGGGATGACGATCCGCGACGCCGTCCTGATCGAGCTCGGCCGCCACGTCTCGGAGACGCTCGGGCTCGTCGGCCCGGCGAACATCCAGTGCTTCCGCGAGCCGGACGGGACGCATCGCGTCACCGACATCAACCCGCGCTTCGGGGGCGCGTTCCCGCTCCCGACCGCCGCGGGGAGCCGCTACCCGGAGCTCGCGCTCGCGCTCGCGGCCGGCGAGCGGCCGGAGCCGCGGCTCGGCGAGTTCCGCGAGGGGCTCGTGATGACGCGCTTCTTCAGCGAGCTCGTGCTGTCGGCCGGGGACGGCGGTACCTTGGAGCCGTTCGCCGAGGAGCTCCCCGAACCTGTGGCGCCGGACAGCGTCGACTGAGCGCAGCGCTTCGCGCTGCACTTGGGATTGCCTTCGTCGCGACCCTTGCGGCCTGTGGAGGGGCGCGGCACGCCGCGCCTCCGCCCGTCCCGACGACGCAGCCGGTCCAGCAGGCGCCGCCGCCTGCGACGCCGCACAGGCGTGCGCTCCTCGTCGTCACCGTCATCGACGGCGACACGTGGGTGCGTCTCCCCGGCGCGACGGTCCGGCTCTGGGGACGCGCCGGACGCACCGCGCGCGACGGCGTGACGGAGATCCGCGTCCCGTGGCGGCGGCCGCTGCACGTGACGGTCGGCGTGCGCGGCTACGGCACGCGCACCGTCTACGAGGACTTCCGCGCGCACCGCAAGGTCACCGTGCGCGTCTACCGGCCCGACCTCCAGTGGCCGCTCTACGGCGCGACGGGGACGCGCTCGCAGGCGCAGGACTTCATCCGGATCCGGCCGCCGTTCAAGACGGTCTGGGCCGTGCCGATGGGCGGGCTGATCGAGTTCCCCGCGGTCGTGTCCGACGGCGTCGCGTACATCGGCAACGCGAGCGCGACCGTGCACGCGATCTCGATGGAGAAGGGGACGGTGCTCTGGACGCACCCGACCCCGCACGGCGAGATGGCGTCGTCGCCCGCCGTCGCCGGACGTGAGCTCGTCGTCCACGGGATGCAGGGCGACGTGAGCGTGCTCGACCGGGCGACCGGCCGGCTCCTCTGGCACTACCGCGTCGGCTCGCCGGTCGAGTCGTCGCCGATCGTCGCCGGCGGCGTCGACTACTTCGGCGCGTGGAACGGGCGGCTGTACGCGCTCGACCTCCGGACGCACCGGCTCCGCTGGAGCCGCGACCTCGGCGCGAAGATCACGTCGAGCGCGTCGATCGCGGGCGGCACGCTCTTCATCGGCGACTACGCGGGACGGCTCTGGGCGCTGTCGCCGCGGACCGGCGCGACGCGCTGGGTCGCGCATGTCAACGGACGGATCTACGGGACGCCCGCGGTCGCGCACGGCCGCGTCTTCGTCCCGTCGTCGAGCGGCGGCTCGCTCACCGCGTTCACGACCGGCGGCCGGAGGCTCTGGCGCTTCTCGCCGGGCGCGTACGTCTACTCGTCGCCGGCGGCGTCGGGCGGCCGCGTGTTCTTCGGCTCGTACAACGGCGTCTTCTACGCGCTCTCCGCCGCGAGCGGCCGCGTCCTCTGGGAGGTCGGGACCGGCGGGCCGATCTCCGGCGCGGCCGTCGTCGTCGACGGCGTCGCGTACGCGGGCAGCTTCGCGCACCGGATCGTCGGCGTCGACGCGCGGACGGGCCGCGTCCTCGTCCGCTTCCCGCACGGGCAGTACGTGCCGGTCTCGGGCGACGGGATGCAGCTGCTCTTCCACGGCTACTCGACCCTCTACGCCGTCCAGCCCGCGGGCCCCGTGCGGAAGACCGCCGGAATCCACCGCTAGGCCGCTACCCTCGCCCGATGCGCTACGTCGTCACAGGGGCCGCGGGCTTCGTCGGCTCGCAGCTCGCGGAGACCCTCGTCGCCGACGGCCACGACGTCGTCGGCGTCGACTGCTTCACGGACTACTACGACCCGGCGGAGAAGGAGGCGAACGCCGCGGGGCTCGACGTGCGCCGGCTCGACCTCGCCGAGGACGCGCTCGACCTCGACGGCGTCGACGGGGTCTTCCACCTCGCCGCGCAGGCGGGCGTCCGCAGCTTCGGCGACGTCTTCCCGCTCTACCTTCGCCGCAACGTCCTCGCGACCCAGCGCGTGCTCGAGGCCGCCGCGGCCGCGCGCACCCGCGTCGTGATCGCGTCGTCGTCGTCGGTCTACGGCGAGGCCGAGGCGTACCCGACGCCGGAGGACGCGGAGCCGCGCCCGATCTCGCCGTACGGCATCACGAAGCTCGCGTGCGAGCACCTCGCGCGCGCGTACGCGGCGGGCTTCGGCGCGGACGCGGTCGTGCTCCGCTACTTCACGGTCTACGGCCCGCGGCAGCGTCCCGACATGTTCTTCCGCCGTGTCTGCGACGCGCTGCTCGACGGGACGACGTTCGAGATCTACGGGAGCGGCGAGCAGTCGCGCAGCTTCACGTACGTCGGCGACGCGACCGCGGCGACGATCGCGGCGATGGAGCGCGCGCCGGCCGGCGCGGTCTACAACGTCGGCGGCGGCGACGAGGCGTCGATGCTCGAGGCGATCGCACTGCTCGAGGAGATCTCGGGTCGGACGCTCGACGTCCGGCACGTCGACCGCGCGAAGGGCGACGTCGCTCGGACGAAGGCGGACGTGTCGCGCATCGGCGACGCGCTCGGGTGGCGGCCGGAGACCCCGCTCCGCGACGGGTTGACGGCGATGTGGTCGTGGGCCTCCGGTAGAGTCGCCGCGGCATGAGCCCCGAGCCGCAGCAGCCTGGGCAGGCAGCCGGCAACTTCGATCCGGAGGCAGAGCAGGAGATCGACTTCTCCCGCCACGCACGCCTGCTCGTACAGCGCTGGTGGCTTCCGGTCGGCGGCTTCGTGCTCGGCGCCGTCATCGGCTACCTGATCTCGCTCGGCGGCGGCAACGTCTGGAAGGCGACCTCGGACATCTATCTCGGGCAGCCGTACTCGGCGAGCGGGAACATCGCGATCCAGACGCTGCAGACGAACCCGAGCACGGTGCGCGCGATCGCGACGTCGAACGCCGTCATCGGCCAGGTCGCGCTCCAGTGCCAGACGCTCCCGTCGTCCTTCCGCAACGGGATCTCGACGCAGCCCGTCTCGGGGAACCTGTCGAAGAACGGCCAGAACCCGATCGTCGCGCTCACCGTCCAGTCGTCGAAGCGGCGCGTCGCGACGTGCGCGGCGAACGGCCTCGCGCATGCGGTCGTCGACAGGGTCTCCTCGTTCCCGAATCTCAAGATCGCGCACTTCCGCGCGCAGATCTCGAACGACGAGAAGGCGATCAACACGATCCGCGTCGGGATCGCGAGCCCGAACGTCTCGACCACGGACAAGCTCCTCTTCCAGCTCCAGCTGCGCACGCTGCAGGACGACCTGACGAGCGCGTCGCAGCTGCTCCTGCAGGCGACGCAGGTCGAGGCGCCGAAGATCCTGACGCCCGCGTCGGCGCAGCTCGTCACCGCGCGCAGCCGCCGCAACTCGGTCGTCGTCGCCGCGCTGATCGGCCTCCTGATCGGCGCGATCGCGGCGCTCTTCTGGGATCGCTTCGGGTCGCGCGGCCCGAAGGACGAGCCGACGAACTAGGCTCCCCGCGTGCTCGAGGAGCGGCAGGTCGCGGTCGTCGTGCCCGCGCACGACGAGGAGGAGCTCATCGCCGAGACGATCGGCGGGATCCCCGCGTTCGTCGACCGCGTGTACGTCATCGACGACGCGTCGACCGACGCGACGGCGGAGCGCGCGCGGGGCGCGGGCGACGCGCGCGTCACGGTCATCGCGCACGACAGGAACCGCGGCGTCGGCGCGGCGATCGTCACCGGCTACAAGCGTGCGGTCGAGGACGGCGCGGACGTCGTCGCGGTGATGGCGGGGGACAATCAGATGGATCCCGCCGACCTCGCGACGCTCGCGGCGCCGGTCGCGCGCGGCGAGCTCGACTACTCGAAGGCGAACCGGCTCTTCACCGGCCAGGCGTGGGACCAGATGCCGCACATGCGCTACCTCGGGAACGCGGTGCTCTCGCTCCTGACGAAGATCGCGTCCGGCTACTGGCACGTCGCCGACTCGCAGTCGGGCTACACGGCGATCTCGAAGGAGATGGTGCGCGACGTCGACCTCGACCGCGTCTACACGGGCTACGGCTTCCCGAACGACCTGCTCGTACACCTGAACGTGTGGAACGCACGCGTGCGCGACTTCCCGTCGCGGCCGGTGTACGGCGTCGGCGAGCGGTCGGGCATCCGCTACCACCGCGTCGCCCCGCGCATCTCGTGGCTGCTCGTGAAGGGGTTCTTCTGGCGGCTGAAGGAGAAGTACGTGATCCGCGACTTCCACCCGCTCGTGTTCTTCTACGCGTTCGGGATCCTCGGTATCGTCGCGGGCGTGATCCTCGGGCTCGTCGAGCTCGGCTTCCGGCTCGCGGGGAACGCCGTCAGCGTCGGCACGGTCGTGCTCGTCGCGCTGCTGCTCGTCTCCGGGATCCAGTTCACGCTGTTCGCGATGTGGTTCGACATGGAGTCGAACAAGGACCTGCGTTGAGGCGCGCCGCCGCCGCGATCGCCCTCGGCGCCGTCGTCGTCGCGCTGGCCGCCGGGTGCGGCGGCGGGACGCAGGCTCCGCGAGAGGACGTCGGCGTGTTCATGACGCGGATTCTCCGCGAGGAGATCGACGGCCAGTGGTCGCGGCAGTGGACGGAGCTGCATCCGGGCCACCAGAAGCTGATCTCACGCGCGGCGTACGTCGAATGCTCGAAGGAGATCGGCACGAACTTCGGCACGAACAAGGAGCGCTTCAAGGTCGTCGCCGTGGAGAACGACTCGATCCACGTACGCGGTGTCCCGCAGACGAGCGCGAAGCTCGTGACGATCACCGTGCGGCACCCCGGCGCGCCGCAGCTCACCTACCGGCTGCACGCGGTCAGCCTCGGCGACCGGTGGGCGTGGATCCTCGGGCAGCGCTTCCTCGACGCGATCGGCCGCGGCCGCTGCCTCGACGGCTCCCGCCTGCAGTCGAACACGTAATGCGCGGTCCGGTCGCGGCCGTGCAGACGCCCGTCCCGCCGCTTCGCGGCTATCGGTTCGAGGCGCTCGTGATCGCGCTCGTCGCGCTCGCGTCGCTCTCGGTCGTGAATCTCGCGAGCCCGCAGGACCGGACGCGGTACGAGCTCACCCGCCACGTCGTGCTCCACGGGACGCTGACGATCGAGCCGGGGTTCTACGACCGCGCCCAGTACGGAGGCAAGACGTACTCGGACAAGGCGCCGGGGATGTCGTTCCTCGCGATCCCCGCGTACGAGGTGGAGCGGCTGATGGGCGTCGCGCGCGCGCCGAGCGGCTGGGCGTCCGAGGGCGACCTCTCGCTCTGGGGGATCCGGATCGCGACGAGCGGGCTCCTGTTCCTCGTCGTGGTGTTCCTCGTCGGGCGCGTCGCCGAGGCGCTCGTTCCCCGCACCGGCGCCGTGACGGCGGTCGTCTTCGGGACGGCGACGATCGCCGCCACGCTTGCGCCGACCTTCTTCGAGCACGACGGCGGCGCGTGCCTCGCGTTCCTCGCCTTCGTCCTCGCGTGGCGGCAGCGACGGCGGCTCATGCTCGTCCTCGCCGGGCTCGCTGCGGGCGTCGCCGTGCTCTTCCAGTACTCGACCGGGCTGATCGCGCTCGCGGTCGCGGTGTACGTCCTCGCGCGCGCGGGGAGGAGCGTCGGCTGGTTCGTCCTCGGCGGCGTGCCGGCGGCGCTCGCGCTCGCGGTGTACGACACGGCGGCGTTCGGCTCGCCGTTCCACCTGTCGTACCGCTACGAGGCCGGCCCGCTCGGCTCGAATCAGCGCGAGGGCTTCTTCGGGATGGCGGTCCCGTCGTGGCACGGGCTCGTCGACACGCTCGTGGTCGACCGCGGCCTGCTCGTCTTCTCGCCCGTCCTGCTCGCCGCGGCGGCCGGTCTCGTGCTGATGTACCGCCGCGGTTTTCGGGCCGAGGCCGTGCTCGCCGCGGTCGTCACGGTCGTGTTCGTCGTCTCCGACGCCGGCTACTTCCTCCCGTACGGCGGCGCCTCGCCCGGCCCGCGGTTCCTGACGCCCGCGATCCCGTTCCTCTGCCTCGGCCTGCCGTTCGCGCTCGAGCGGGCGAGGGCTGTCGTGCTCGCGCTCGCGGTCGCCTCGATCGTCCTCACGACGGCGAACGCGGTTACCTGGAGCGTGCGCGACTCGTACGACCGCTGGTACCCGGGTCACGGCTTCAACGACCTCGCGAAGACGGTCTGGATGTGGCTCGGCGTCGACAACCGGATCGTCGGTGCGGGGATCACGCTGCTCCTCGCGCTTGCGGCGCTTGCGGTCGCGTCCGCGTCTCCCGCGAAGATGCACACGTGACGTACCGGCGGTTTGCGGTGCTGACGGCGTCGGCGGGCGTCGTCCTCTTCGTCGTGTGCTCGCTCGCCGCGCAGGGCGGGCCGCTCGCGCACGGGAGCTTCGGCGACGTCTACGAGTACCGCCTGTACGGGCACCGGATGGCGTCGGGACTCTGGCCCTACCGCGACTTCTTCGACGAGTATCCGCCGCTCGCGCAGCCGCTCTTCCTCTTCGTCACGTGGCTTCCGGGGAGCTATGCGCACGCGTGGCGGTGGACGATCGTCGTGCTCGGCGCCGCGTCGCTCGTGGCGCTCGTCGCGACGATCGCGTCGCTCGGCATGCCGCGCCGGAGGCTCGTCATCGCGTCGGCGACGATCGGCGTCACGCCGCTCTTGCTCGGCCAGTCGATCTTCGACGAGTTCGACCTGTGGCCGGCGTTCCTCGCCGCGGCGGCGCTGCTCGCGTTCGTGCGGCGGCGCGAGGGGACGGCGTACGTGC
>DATJOZ010000152.1:0-9229 GCA_035506655.1 Gaiellaceae bacterium | reverse complement strand
GGATCGGTGGTCTGGGTGATCACGCCGGCGGGGTTCAGCTTGTAGGCGAACCAGTTGCCGACCTGCGAGTAGACGCAGTAGTGCGTCGCGTTCAGCGGTGCCGACGTCGTGACGCCGGCGGCCTCGGCGACGCCGCTGTTGTTGACGAAGTCCGTCGCCGGGATCGCCTGGTCGTACGTCGCCTTGAGCAGGGCGATCGTCATGCCCATGTACCCGTTGTCGGTCGTGCTCGTGGCGGCGTCCGGGTCGTTCGGGCCGGCCGGGACGTTGTCCGCGTTGTACGACTCGACGCTCGGGATCAGCGAGCGCACGTTCGCGGCGGCGGCGGTCTTGTTCGCGCGATCCTTGAAACTGAGGTACGACGGCACCGCGATCGCGAGCAGGATGCCGAGGATGATGATGACCACCAGGAGCTCGATCAGGGTGAAACCCTCCTCGGAGCTCAGGCGGCCGGTGAGACGTGCGGTCATGGAGGTGCGGCTCCTTCCACGCTGTGAGGCAGATCGCGTCGTGTATCGGCGCCGCCGTCCCGCCGGGCTAGCCTCGAATTAGGGATCCGCTCCCCCGCACCGGGGGATGCCCATGCGAGTCGTATCGGCGTTCCTGCACGACGCGTCACCCGTTCGAGGGACGTAGAGTCCCGGCGTGACTCGAGCGGACAAGGGAGCGAGACGATGAGCGCGACGGCCAAGCACGTCGAAGGGATCCTTTCGGAGCGGATCGACCAGGACATCCTGCAGCCGATCGCCGACTTCGAGGACGGAAGCCAGGAATGGCGCCGGCTCTTCTCCGAGCTCTACGGGACGTTCCTGCTCGTGATGGTCGCGGCCGGCGGCGGGATGATGGGTCAGGCGTTCCCGAACACGATCACGCGGACCGCCGCCGTCGTCGCGCCGGGGCTCATGGTGATGGGGATCATCATGTTCATGGGGAAGGTCTCGGGCGCCCACCTGAACCCGGCGGTGAGCATCGCGTTCTCGCTCCGCGGCGACTTCCCCTGGAGGCGCGTCCCCGGGTACGTGATCGTCCAGCTCGTCGGGGCGAGCCTCGCGGCGCTCGTGCTCCACGAGATCATCAAGGTCTCGGCGAAGTTCGGCTCGAACTACCCCGCCGCGGGATACGGCGGCTGGCAGGCGATGCTGATGGAGATGCTCCTGACCATGGGCCTCGTGAGCGTGATCCTCGGGACCGCGTCGGGGGCGCAGAACATCGGGATCTTCGGCGCGATCGGCGTCGGCGGCTACATCGCGCTCGCCGGTCTCTGGGGCAGCCCGATCTCGGGGGCCTCGATGAACCCCGCGCGCACGTTCGGCCCGGATCTCGTCGGCCGCGACTTCGGCAGCTACTGGGTCTACGTCGCCGGCCCGCTGCTCGGCGCGGCGATCGCCGTCGCCTTCGCCTTCGTGCTGCGCGGCGCGGGCGGCGGCCGGTCCGGCTCCGCCGCTGCGCAGGGAGACCTCGCGACCGAGGTCCGCAGGCCGGAGCAGGCGTGACGGCGTGACGACCCACCGCGGGCCGGTCGTCGTCGGCTACGACGCGAAGGAGCCGGCGCAGCGCGCGCTCGCGCGGGCGATCGAGGAGGCGACGTCGCGCAACGTCTCGCTCGTCGTCGTCTCGGTCGACGAGATGCCGCTCGACCCGGAGGGGCCGCAGAACTACGGGAGCATCAACGAGCCGGTGCGAATGATCCCGATCGAGGCGCCCGAGGAGGTCCGCGAGGTCTTCGCGGAGGCCCGCGTCGCCGTCGAGGCGGCCGGGGTCTCCGCGGACTACCTCTGGGCCGCGGGCGACCCCGCGCAGGTGATCGCCGACGCCGCGAAGGACCGGAAGGCGTCGGTCGTCGTGCTCGGCGCGCACCACCACCGGTTCATGGACAGCCTCCTCGGGACCGACGTCCCGGCCGAGGTGGAGGAGCACCTCGGCGCCGACGTGATCGTCGTCGAATAACCGCGCAACCGCGGGTCGTCGGCGGGCGCGGCTGGTAGGACTACGGGCGATGGCGAAGACGGTCGGGATCCTCACCGGCGGCGGCGACTGCCCCGGGCTGAACGCGGTCATTCGCGCGGTCGTCCGGCGCGCCGACACGGCGGGCTGGGACTGCGTCGCCGTCCGCGAGGGCTGGCGCGGGCTCGTCGAGGGCGTCTTCGAGGACCTGGGCCCGTCGGCGGTCTCGGGGATCCTCCCGCGCGGCGGCACGATCATCGGCACGAGCCGGACGAACCCGTTCAAGCTCGAGGGCGGCGTCGAGAGCGTGCTCCAGAACTTCGCCGACCGCGGACTCGACGCGCTCGTCGCGATCGGCGGCGAGGACACGCTCGGCGTCGCGGCGCAGCTCCACCGCGACCACGCGTTCCCGGTCGTCGGCGTCCCGAAGACGATCGACAACGACCTCTCCGGCACGGACTACACGTTCGGCTTCGACACCGCGGTCACGATCGCGACCGAGGCGATCGACCGGCTGCACACGACGGCCGAGTCGCACAACCGCGTGATGGTGGTCGAGGTGATGGGACGGCACGCCGGCTGGATCGCGGTCATGAGCGGCATCGCGGGCGGCGCCGACGTCATCCTGATCCCGGAGCAGCCGATGACGGTCGAGACGGCGTGCGGCGAGATCCGGCGGCGGCACGCGCGCGGGAAGAACTTCTCGATCGTCGTCGTGAGCGAGGGCTACGAGCTCTCGTACGAGAGCGGCGAGAGCCAGCTCGTCGGCGGGGAGGCGCGCGCGAGCGATCAGTTCGGGCACGTGCAGCTCGGCGGTGTCGGCGAGCTGCTCGGGCGCGAGATCGAGGACCGCACCGGCTTCGAGACGCGCGTGACGGTGCTCGGCCACATCCAGCGCGGCGGCTCCCCCACCGCCCGCGACCGCGTGCTCGCGACACGGTTCGGGCTGAAGGCCGCCGACCTCGCGGTCGCGGGTCGGTACGGCCAGATGGCCGCGCTGCGAGGCGACGACGTGATCGCCGTGTCACTCGAGGAGGCGACCGCCGAGCTGAAGACGGTCACGCCGGAGTGGTACGACGTCGCGCGCGCGTTCTTCGGCTAGCGACGACCACGTTCATCGCCGGCGTGATGGTCAGCTCGACGGCGGCGAGGCGCTCGTCCCGGAGCAGGAACTCGCGCACGGGGTCGCCGTCCGTTGCGGCGCCGGGCGCCAGGTCGTCCTTCACGATCAGGCCGCCCGGCTCGGTCAGCTCGAGGATCGCCTCCCAGTCGTACGCGCCGGCGTCGGCGTAGACGAGTCCGAACGGCCCGCGGCCGCGCATCGCGTCACGCCAGTCGCCCTCGAGCAGCTCGACGTTCGCGATCCCCTCGAGGCGACGCCGCGCGACGGCGGCGCGCTCCGGGTCGAGCTCGACGGTGACGATCGAGCGCGCGGTCTCCGCCATCGCCGCCGCGCCCTCGCCGAACGCGGTGCCGAGCTCCGCCACGTCGCGCCCGGCCGCGAGCACGCGCAGCAGCGCCTGCACCTCCGGGACGGAGCTGCCGCCGTCGGTCAAAGCTCGGCGAGCGGGAACGAGCGGTGCCGCCGCGGCGGCACGAGGAAGTTCTGGCGGTGCGTCGTCCTCAGCACCGAGTTGAAGCCCTGGCCGCGCGCCTGCGGCTGCAGCCGGAGCGTCGTCCCGTCCGGCAGCACGCCGTCCATCGCGAGCCGGTTGCGGTGGAAGTCGTCGCTCGACGGATTGAAGACGACGAAGTGGACGCCGGCGGCGGCGCCGGAGACGAGCGCGTCGCGCTTCGGGTCGGCCGACCACGCGAACGGGTTGTCGAGCGTGTTGAAGTCCGCGCGCTGCGGGATCGCCGTGCCCTTCACGTAGAGCGTCCCGTCCTCTCCCACATGATCCGCCGACAACCGCGAGGTGGTCTGGATCGACGCGCTGTGCCCGAAGCGCGCGATGCGGTCGAACGTGCGCGTCACCTCCTCCGCGCTCGAGACGAGCTTCGGCCCCTGCGGGACGACCTGCGCGTTCATCGGCACCCGGAGGCCGGGCCGGAACGCGGTGTCGACGCGCTCCTGGAAGTCGAAGTTGAGGTACCACGCCTCGAGGTCCTCGAAGATGTGCGAGAGGTGCATGTGCGTGCCGCCGCGGAAGTAGCCGCCGCGGAGGTCGACGAGCCCGAGCGTCTCGAAGTTCACGATCCGGCGCGGGCCGAGGCCCGCCTTCTGCGTCGACGTGAACCCGAGGAAGAGCTCCGAGTTGTGCGGGATCAGGTACGCGCCGGGGACGCCGGCCGCGACCGCGAGCTTCCGCGGCAGGTCGCCGCCGACGAAGCCGCGGCGGAGGCTCGCCGGCTCGAAGAGCCCGAGGTCGTCGAGCAGCGTCTTTCGTGCCGCTTCGATGTGCTCGAGGCGGTCGCTGCGGATGAGGAGCGCGACGTCGTTGCGCTCGAGGATCGTCCCGTCCGGGTCGCTCGGGAAGGTGCGCGTCGCGAGCAGCGCGGGCTTGTCCGCGCGCCGGTCGTGCGGGACGTGGCGCTCGAACGCGGCGGGGACGTAGCGCTCGAAGTACGGCAGGCCCCACGCGACGGTGAGGCCGAGCCCGGCCGGCGTCTGCTCGTAGCGCGACTCGAGCGAGAGCAGCGCGTCCTCGAGCTGCTGCTTCGCCTTCGCGAGGTCCGGCTCCTTGAGCGTCGCGGTGACGACGAGGTGGTGGCGCGGCGGGACGACCACCTCGACGCCGTTCTCGACGACGACGGGCATCCCGTCGAGCACGTGCTGCTCCGGCGGCCGCGGCCCGCCCATCGGGACGGTGCTCACGGCGGTCGGCGACGACGAGCCCGAGAGCCGGTCGACGAGCTCGTAGATCCCGGCGGCGCCGAGGGCGGCCGCCCCCGCGCCCGCGACGAGCTGGCGCCGCGTCAGCTTCATCCCGCGACTACCGCTTCGGGTCGACGAGGACGAGGCTGCGCAGGAGCTTGTGGAGGTTGTTCACGACCTGCGCGTAGGTGTAGGGCGGAATCACGTGCTCGCTCACGGTGTAGAGCGACCCGTTGTGCCGCCATGCGTAGAGCACGTGCCACTGGTCGGCGTCCTGGTTCACGGTGTACGCGGTCGCCTTGATGTTCCCCACGCTGAACGTGCCGTTCGCGTCGGCGAAGCACGGCGTCGTGCCGCGGATCACGCGCTTGCCCTCGATCGCGACGGTCTGGCACTTCGGGATCGTCGTGCGGCCCGGATAGCCGCGGAAGTTCACGTGGACGTCGCCGCTCCCCATGTCGCCGTGCGAGAGGAAGCTGACGAGATAGCTCTTGTCCTTGCCGATCGAGTAGATGTCCTCCCACTCGCCGCCGATCTGCGCGTCGAGCGGGTTCGGCATCCAGGTCGGGCAGTAGACGGGGATGCCGACCTTGCCGGCGAGCGTCACCCAGCCGGGCTTCCACGCGCCGGGGCACGCCGCCGCCGCGTGGCGCGCGGGTGCCGCCGAGGCGGACGCGGCGAGAACGAACGCGGCGGCCGCCGCGCAGATCGCCGCCCTGACCACCGTGACCCTCACGGCCGGAAAGGGTAGCGCGTGTTCGGCGGCGTCAGACCTCGGGCGGCGGGCCGCCGGCGAGGAGCGCGATGTCGCCGCCGTGGACGATCACGGCGTCGACGCCCGCGCGCTCCAGCTCGGCGACCTCGTCCTGGGTCGTGAGCGGGAGGTCGGCGATCGCGAGCTTGCCGGCCGGAACGGCCGCGAGGAGGTCGAGCACGACCTCGAGCGGCGTCTCGTCGCCCTCGGCCTCGAGCGGCGAGAGGAGGAAGATCTCGGGGTCGATCCGGTCGAGCGCCTGCTCCAGCTCCTCCTCGTTCCGCACCTCGACGGCGCAGTCGAGCCCGAGCTCGAGCGCGCGGCCGTGGAGCTCCTCGAGCCGGCCGTCGTCGTCCTCGAGCGCGTCGACGACGAGCATCACCGCGTCGGCGGCGGTCGACGCCTGCTCGAACGAGATGTCGGCGCGCCACAGGATCGGGAGCGAGGTGGCCTCGCGGACGGCGGACGGGTCGCCGCGCACGACGAGCGCCTCCGCGCGTTGTCGCTCGGCTGCTCGCGCCGAGTCCGGGTCGTCGACCGCGGCGATCACGGAGATCCCGTCGCCCTCCGCGATCGCGTGGCTGAAGCGGCTGCTCGCCATGCCTCTCGCGCCGTAGCCTAGATCACCCACGGCTCAGCGGCCGATCGGGTGCCAGACGGTCTTCAGCTCGAGGAAGCTCGCGATCTCCCACGGGCTCTGGACGTCCGGACGGCCGCTCACGACGCGCTTGACGTTGTCGGCGGCGAGCCGCTCGAGCTCCGGACGCTCGCCGTCCGCGCCGCAGAGGTCGAGCGCGTTCACGTCCATGTGCGAGGCGAGGATCGGCGCGAGCTCGGCGCGGAAGCCCGTCAAGAGATTCACGACGCCGCCGGGAAGGTCGCTCGTCGCGATCGCCTCGGCGAGCTCGATCGCCGCGAGCGGGCGCGACTCGGACGCGACCGCGACGACGGCGTTGCCGCCGACGACCGGCGGGAGGATCCGCGTCACGAGCCCGAGGAGCGGCGGGTCGTCGGGCGCGAGCACGGCGACGACACCCGTCGGCTCCGGCACGGTGAAGTTGAAATACGGCCCCGCGACCGGGTTCGAGCCGCCGAGCACCTGCGACAGCTTGTCGGCCCAGCCGGCGTACCAGACGATCCGGTCCACGGCGTGCTCGACCTCGTCGCGTCCGGTGCAGAGCTCCGCGAGCTCGGCGACCCGCGCCTCCACCATCTCGGCGAGCCGGTAGAGCACCTGGCCGCGGTTGTAGGCGGTCGCCGCCGCCCAGCCCGGCTGCGCGGCGCGCGCGGCGCGGACAGCGTCGCGGGCGTCCTTGCGCGACGCGCGCGCGACGTTCTGTCCCTCCGCCTCGTACGTGCGGCCGGACTCGCTGCGCGGGAACGCGCCGCCGACGAACAGCTTGTACGTCTTCTTGACGGGCAGCCGCTCGCTCATTCGTTCTCGAACCTCAGATACGGCTCGAGCCCGTGCAGCCCGCCCTCGCGGCCGAAGCCGGACTCCTTGTAGCCGCCGAACGGCGAGCTCGGGTCGAAGCGGTTGTACGTGTTCGCCCAGACGACGCCGGCGCGGAGACGCTGCGCCATCCAGAGGATCCGCGAGCCCTTCTCCGTCCAGACACCGGCGCTGAGGCCGTACGGCGTGTTGTTCGCCTTCTCCACCGCCTCGTCGGGCGTGCGGAAGGTGAGAACGGAGAGCACCGGGCCGAAGATCTCCTCCTGCGCGATGCGGTAGCTCTGCGCCACGTTCGTGAACACCGTCGGCGCGAACCAGTAGCCCCTCTCCGGGAGGCGGCACGGCGGCTGGTAGATCTCCGCGCCCTCTGCCTCACCCGCGGCGACGAGCTCCTTGATCTTCTCGAGCTGCATCGCCGAGTTGATCGCGCCGACGTCGGTGTTCTTGTCGAGCGGGTCGCCGACGCGAAGCGTCTCGAGGCGACGCTTCAGCTTCTCGACGAGCGGCTCGTAGATCGACTCCTGGACGAAGAGGCGCGAGCCGGCGCAGCACACGTGGCCCTGGTTGAAGTAGATCCCGTTCACGATCCCCTCGACCGCCTGGTCGAGCGCGGAGTCGTCGAAGACGATGTTCGCGGCCTTGCCGCCGAGCTCGAGCGTGAGGCGCTTGCCGGTGCCGGCGAGCTGACGCTGGATCGCCTTGCCGACCTCCGTCGAGCCGGTGAACGCGATCTTGTCGACGTCCGGATGGTCGACGAGCGCGGCGCCGGTGCGCCCATCGCCGGTGACGATGTTGACGACGCCCGGCGGAAGCTCGGCCTGGCGGAGGACGTCGCAGAAGAGGAGCGCGGTGAGCGGGGTCGTCTCGGCGGGCTTCAGCACGACGGTGTTGCCGCACGCGAGGGCGGGCGCGACCTTCCAGGAGAGCATCAGCAGCGGGAAGTTCCACGGGATGATCTGGCCGGCGACGCCGACCGGGCGCGGGCTCCGGTTCGGGAAGGCGTACTCGAGCTTGTCGGCCCAGCCCGCGTAGTAGAAGAAGTGCGCGGCCGCGAGCGGGAGGTCGACGTCGCGCGACTCCTTGATCGGCTTCCCGCCGTTCAGCGACTCGAGCACGGCGAACTCGCGTGAGCGCTCCTGGAGGATGCGCGCGATGCGGAAGAGGTACTTCGCGCGCTCCGCGCCGGGGAGCGACGACCAGCCGTTCTGCTGCGCGTCGCGGGCGGCGGCGACGGCGCGGTCGACGTCGTGCGCGGTGCCCTGGCCGATCTGTGCGAGCGGCTCCTCGCTTGCCGGCGAGATCGTCTCGTAGGTCTCCGTCGCCTCGAGCCACGCGCCGCCGACGAAGTGGCCGTAGCGCTCGTCGATGTGGACGACGTCGCGCGACTCGGGCGCGGGCGCGTACGCCCAGTCCCGCGGCACGGGCGAGCGATCGCGGGCGCGGTCGAGCTCAGACACGCGACGCTCCGGCGGGCGGACGGCTCGAGGTCGCAGCGCCGCGTCCCACCACCCACCCCCCACCCTTTTGGGTGGGGCCAAGGGTAGGGGCGGGGGTGATACGCGTCTGTGCCAACGTCGTCACGAAAGCCAAGATCTTCAGTCGACGGTGAAGTAGTCGGGGGACTGGTAGGCGCCCGTCTTCTCCTTGCGGAGCTGCATGAGGATGTCGTTGAGCAGCGACGAGGCGCCGATGCGGTAGAGGTCGGGCGTGAGCCAGTCGGGGCCGAGGGTCTCGTGCACGAGGACGAGATGCTGGACGGCCTGCTTCGCCTGCCGCACGCCGCCCGCGGCCTTGAAGCCGACGCGCCGCCCCGTCTCCTCGTGCACGTCGCGCACCGCCTCGAGCATGCAGAGCGCGACCGGGAGCGTCGCGGCCGGAGTGATCTTCCCCGTCGACGTCTTCACGAAGTCGGCGCCGCCTGCGATCGCGAGCAGCGTCGCCCGGCGCACGTTGTCGTACGTGCCGAGCTCGCCGGTCTCGAGGATCACCTTCAGGTGCGCGTCGCCGCAGGCCTCCTTCACCTGCACGATCTCGTCGTAGACCTTCGCGTACCGCCCGGAGAGGAACGCGCCGCGGTCGATGACCATGTCGATCTCCTCCGCGCCGAGCTCGACCGCGCTCCGCACGTCGGCGACCTTGACCGGCAGCGGGAACTGCCCCGACGGGAAGCCGGTCGCGACGGCCGCGACCTTCACGCCGCTCCCCTCGAGGCGCTCGCGCGCGACCGGGACGAGGTTCGGATAGACGCAGACTGCGGCGACCG
>DATJOZ010000151.1:0-28204 GCA_035506655.1 Gaiellaceae bacterium | reverse complement strand
GTGGCGGCGAACCTCTCGCTCGGGCGCTTCCTCAACCGCGAGCTGTCGTCGGTGCCCGACATCGACCTCGACTTCCCGCGCGACATCCGCGAGCAGCTGATCGTCCGCGTGACGGAGAAGTACGGCCGCGAGCACGCGGCGCTCGTCGCCACCTTCTCGACGTACCGCTCGCGCGGCGCCATCCGCGACGTCGGCAAGGCGCTCGGGCTGCCGTTCGCGGAGCTCGAACGGCTCGCGCGCGTCACGGACGGCTGGCATGCGGAGCACGTTGCGGACGAGGTCGACGCGGCGAAGCTCCGCTCGCCGCGTTGGCGCGCGTTCGCGGACATGTGCTCGGAGATCGCCGGGCTGCCGCGCCACATCTCACAGCATCCGGGCGGGATGGTGATCTCGACGCGGCCGCTCGTCGAGCTCGTGCCGGTGCAGCCGTCGGCGATGGCTGGCCGGCAGATGTGCCAGTGGGACAAGGACTCGTGCGCGGACGCGGGCTTCCTCAAGATCGACCTGCTCGGGCTCGGGATGCTCTCCGCCGTCGAGGAGTGCGTCGAGCTGATCGCGCGGCACCGGAACGAGCTCGTCGACCTCTCGCGCATCCCGCTCGACGACGCCGGCGTGTACGAGGAGATCCAGAACGCGGACACCGTCGGCGTCTTCCAGATCGAGAGCCGCGCGCAGATGCAGTCGCTGCTGCGCACGCGGCCGGAGAACCTCGACGACCTGACGGTGCAGGTCGCGCTCGTCCGGCCGGGGCCGATCCAGGGGAAGGCGGTGCACCCGTACATCGAGCGGCGGCAGCGCCTCCGCGAGGACCCGTCGTACGTCGCGCCCGCCGACCATCCGCTGCTGCAGGAGCCGCTCCGAGACACGCTCGGCGTCGTCGTCTTCCAGGACCAGGTGCTCGAGGTCGCGATCCACCTCGCGGGGTTCACCGTCGGCGAGGCGGAGGGGCTGCGGCGCGCGATGAGCCGGAAGCGGAGCCTCGCCGCGCTCGAGGCGCACCGCGACCGCTTCGTCGAGGGCGCGCTCGGCAAGGGCGTCGACGAGGAGACGGCCCACATGGTCTACGACAAGCTGATCGGCTTCTCCGGCTTCGGCTTCCCGAAGTCGCACTCCGCCGCGTTCGGGCTGCTCGCGTACCAGTCGGCGTGGCTGCGGCGGCACTACGAGGCGGAGTTCCTCGCGTCGCTCCTGAACGCGCAGCCGATGGGCTTCTACCCGCCGGCGACGCTCGTGCGCGACGCGCAGCGGCGAGGCGTCGAGACGCGCGCGCCGGACGTGTGTCGCAGCGCCGCGCACTGCGACATCGAGGACGGCGCGGTGCGCGTCGGGCTCGCGTACGTGAAGGGGCTCACGTCCGGCGACGCCGAGTCGATCGTCGCGGAGCGCGAGCGCAACGGCCCGTTCGTCTCGATCCGCGACCTCGCGCAGCGCGTCGAGCTGTCACGCGACGACCTCGCGGCGCTCGTCGAGTCCGGCGCGTGCGACTCGTTCGGGCTCGAGCGGCGCGAGCTCCTCTGGCAGCTCGGGCTCGTGCCGCGGCCGCAGACGGTGCCGGGATCGGGGGGAGAGGAGAAGCAGCTCGCGCTCCCGCTCGAGCCGACGGTCGCGACGCCCGACCTTCCGGAGCCGACGGTGTGGGAGCGGATGCTCGCGGACTACAGGACGACGAGCCTCTCGATCGGCGTCCACCCGCTCGAGCTGATGCGGCCTCACCTGCCGGACGGGACGCTGTCGAGCGTCGACCTGCGCGACCGGCGGAACGGCGAGCAGGTCGCGGTCGCGGGGATGGTCGTCGCGCGGCAGCGGCCGTCGACCGCGAACGGCGTCGTCTTCATGCTCCTCGAGGACGAGCACGGCCAGGTGAACCTGATCCTGCCGCCGCAGGTGTACGAGCGGTTCCGGGGCGCGGTGCGCGGCGAGCCGCTGCTCTATGCGCGCGGCCGCTACGAGCACGTCGACCGCAACCGCAACATCCTCGTCCGCGAGATCGTGAGCCTCGCCCCGCTCGCGCGCGCCCTCACCGACGGCGCCGACGTCCACGGCGCGCTCCCGAGCGGCCACCACTTCGGCCACCGCTAACCCGGTCGCCACGAAGCTGCGAGCCTTCCGTCACGGGGCCTGGCCCCGGCGGTTGGCTCAAGAACCGCTTCGCACGCAGGATCCGGCGGTTGCCGTTACGGCGGGGGCCAGGCCCCAACGCGTCTTCGTGACGACTTCGTCACAAGACGTCAGTGCCCGTCGTGCGCGTGGCGCTTCTCCATCGGCGAGGGGAGGTGCGGGACGACGTTGAAGACGGAGTTGACGAGCGCGAGGTGCGTGAACGCCTGCGGGAAGTTGCCGAGCAGGCGGCCTTCCGTCGAGTCGTACTCCTCCGACAGGAGGCCGACGTCGTTCGCGAGCGCGAGCAGCCGGTCGAGCAGCGCGTGGGCGTCGTCGTGGCGGCCGAGCAGCTCGAGACAGTCGACGAGCCAGAACGAGCACGGGAGGAACACGCCCTCGCCGGGCGGCAGCCCGTCGACGTCCGTGTGCGGAAGGTAGCGGCGGACGAGCCCGTCCACGACGAGCTCGCGCTCGATCGCCTCGACGGTGCCGCGCACCCGCGGGTCCGAGCCGGGGAGGAAGCCGACGAGCGGGATCTGGAGCAGGCTCGCGTCGAGCTCCTTCGACCCGTACGACTGCGTGAACGAGCCGAGCTCCTCGTCGAACCCGTTCGCGCACACCTCCTCGTGAATCGCGTCGCGCGCGGCGCGCCAGTCGTCGACCGGGCCGTCGAAGCCCTGCGCCTCGACCGACCGCACCGCGCGGTCGAACGCGACCCATGCCATCACCTTCGAGTGGACGAAGTGCCGCCGCTCGCCGCGGATCTCCCAGATCCCCTCGTCCGGCTCGCGCCACGTCTCCGCGAGGTGCGCGAGCACCGTCGTCTGGAGCTCCCACGCGTGCCGGTCCTTGCCGATGTCGTGAGCACGCGCCTGGTACATCGCGTCCATCAGCTCGCCGTAGACGTCGAGCTGCAGCTGCTCGCTCGCCGCATTGCCGACGCGCACCGGCGCGGAGCCCTCGTAGCCGGCGAGCCACGGCAGCTCGAGCTCCGTGAGCCGCCGCTCGCCGGCGACGCCGTACATGATCTGGAGGTCCGCGGGGTCACCGGCGACGGCGCGCAGCAGCCAGTCGCGCCAGCTCTCCGCCTCGTCGACGTGCCCGGCGTTCAGGAGCGCGAGGAGCGTCAGCGTCGCGTCGCGGAGCCAGCAGTAGCGGTAGTCCCAGTTGCGGACGCCGCCGATCCGCTCCGGGAGCGACGTCGTCGGTGCCGCGACGATGCCGCCCGTCGGCGCGTACGTCAGCGCCTTCAGCACCATGAGCGAACGGCGGACGATCTCGGCCCACTCGTCGGGCATCGAGATCGGGCGGCGCGCGTTCCACTCGCGCCAGAAGCCCTCCGTCTCGGCGAGCGCCTGCTCGGGGTCGATCGCCTCGGGCGTCTCGCGGTGCGACGGGAACCACGTGAGGACGAAGGGCACGCGCTCGCCCTCGTCGACGACGAACTCGGAGACGGTTCGCATGTCCTCGCCGAGCGTGTGCGCCGGCGTGCGGAAGCAGAGCGCGTCCGGGCCGCCGACCGCGACCCGCGCACCGCCGAGGTGGCGCACCCACGGGACGATGCGCCCGTAGTCGAAGCGGATCACGAGCTCCGAGCGCATCGACACGCGGCCCTCGAGCCCCTCGACGATGCGGACGACGTCCGGTGCCTCGCCGCGCGGCGGCATGAAGTCGAGCACGCGGACGCTTCCACCGTCGGTTGTCCACGTCGTCTCGAGGACGAGCGTCTCGTGGAGATAGCGCCGCGTCGAGCGCCCGCCGTCGACCGGCGCGAGCAGCCAGCGTCCGTTGTCGTCGTCGCCGAGCAGCGCGGCGAAGCATGCGCCGGAGTCGAAGCGCGGGAAGCAGAGCCAGTCGATCGAGCCGCCGCGCTCGACGAGCGCCGCCGTGTGGAGGTCGCCGAGCAGCGCGTAGTCCTCGATCCGCGCCATCAGTTCAGGTCGATCTCGAGCCCGAACGGCGGCCAGCGCTTCCGCACGGCGCGGTTGAACGCCTCCTCGTACTCCTCGCCCGCGTCGTCGTCGAGCGTGCGCTTGTACCGGTCGCGCATCTCGGCGAGCGCCTCCGTCGCGAGCTCGACGCGGTCGACGTAGTCGCCGTATTTCTCCTCGGCCTCGTCGCGGTCGGCCTCGTTGTACGCGCGCTCGGCCCTGCGGCAGTCCTCGATCAGGTCGGCGTCGTCCTCGGCGAAGACGTCGAGCTGGCGCGCGATGACGTCGGAGAAGCGGCGGCGGAACATCATGCGATCTCCTCGTAGACGGCGAGGTGGGCGCGCGCAGCAGCATCCCACGTCAGCTCGTCGCGCGCGCGGCGCGCGCCCGCGCGTGCGGCCTCGAGCGCGTCGCGGTCGGAGAGAAGCTCCGTCACCGCGGCGGCGAGCGCGTCGACGTCGCCGGGCGGCACGACGCGGCCGGCGCCGTAGCGCGCGACGGGCTCCGCGATGCCGCCGACGTCGTATGCAACCGCCGGCACGCCCGCGCCGAGCGCGCGGAGGAGCGCGCCGCTCTGGTCGAGCTCCGGCCGGTACGGGAAGAGGGCGACAGTGGCCTCGCCGAGCGCGCGGTCGACCTCGGACTGGGGGAGATAGCCGAGCCGCCACTCGACGTCGAGCCCCTCCGCCGCCGTGCGGTAGCGGTCGACCGGCTCGAGCGGGTCGCCCGCGACGAGGAGGCGCGCGTCGCCGACCCGTCGCACCGCCTCGATCGCGTCGCCGAGCCCCTTGTACGGGCGGATGACGCCGAAGCAGAGCACGGTGCGCCCGTCGTCGCGGCGCTCCGGGTCGCTCGGGAAGACGGGATGCGACACGACCCGGAGCCGCGACGCGTCGCCGACGATCCGCGCGAGCGTGTCGCGCCCGTTGAGGCTGTGCACGATCACACGGTCGAAGCGCAGGAGGAGCTCGCGCCAGAGCGCCGGCTTCCCGGCCGTGCGGCGCGGGAGGAGGTCGTGCGCCGTGAAGACGCTCGGGAGGTGCGGGCGCAGCAGCCGCGCGTCGAGCTCCGGCGCCGCGAGCCACTGCAGGTGCAGCACGTCCGCGCGCCGGCGCCGAAGCTGCGCGAGCCCGACCGGATGCTCCGCGACCTTGACCGGAACGCGCAGCGGCGAGCGGCCGAAGAGGCGCGACGAGACGGGATAGAAGAGCTCGGCGCGGAGGTAGCCGTCCGGCGTGGGCGCCTCGCCGAACCGGAAGCGCGACGTGACGAGCTCGACCTCCGCTCCCGCGCGCGCGAGCGCGGCCGCCAGCTCGTGGTCGTAGGTCGGCGTGAAGGCGGGCGGGTCGGCGAGGAGCACGCGCATCCGCCGTAGGCTACGCGCGTGCCGCTCCTCGTCCGCACGTGGAACCTCTTCCACGGGAACGCCGCGCCGCCCGAGCGGCGTGCCTTCCTCGAGCAGATGGTGCGCCTCGTCTCGTCGGACCGGCCCGACGTCGTCGCGCTCCAGGAGATCCCGCTCTGGGCGCTGCCGCGCCTCGGCGGGTGGAGCGGGATGACCGCCGTCGGCGCGGTCGCGGCGCGGGCGCGGATCGGGCCGCTCCCGTCGTCGCCTGCGGTCGGCCGCGTGCTGACCGAGCCGGACCACGGTCTGTTCCGGTCCGCGTTCACCGGCCAGGCGAACGCGCTCCTCCTGTCGCCGCGCCTGCGCGTGCTCGACGAGCGGACGCTCGTGCTCAACCCGTACCGCTTCCGGCGGGCCCAGGCGCGCTGGCTCGGCCTCGATCTCGTGACGGAGCTCGCGTGGGCGAAGGAACGGCGCGTCTGCCTCGCCGTGCGCGTGGCCCTGCCCGAGGGAGGGACGGTCCTCACGTCGTGCCTCCACGCGACGAGCCTCGCGTCGGAGGAGCGCGTCCCCGACGCCGAGGTGCGCCGCGCCGCCGTGTTCCTCGACGGTCTCGCCGCGCCCGGCGAGCCGGTGCTCCTCTGCGGCGACACGAACGTCGCCGCGCCGCGCTCGCGCACGATGGCCGATCTCCGCGCGTGGGGGTACTCCGAGCCGGCGCCGCGCATCGATCACGTGCTCGTACGCGGGCTGCCGGCGACCGAGCCGTTCGTCTGGCCCGACGACCGCCGCCGCGTCGACGGCCGCCTCATGTCCGATCATGCGCCAGTGGAGGTGACGGTGGGATGACGTTCGAGGAGGCACGGGCACAGCTTCCGGTGCTCGACGAGCTCGCGTATCTCAACGCGGGGACGAACGGCCCGCTCGCGCGCGCGACCGTCGATGCGTTCGTCGAGGCGGCACAGCGCGATCTCGTCGAGGGGCGAAGCGGCAAGGCGATGTTCGAGGCGATGCTCGCGAAGCGCGAGGACGCGCGCGCCGGGCTCGCCGCGGTGCTCGAGGTCGACCCGTCGAACATGGCGCTCGTCGACTCGACGTCGCGCGGCTGCGCGATCGTCGTCGCGGGACTCGGCCTGACACCGGACGACGAGATCGTGATCACCGACCAGGAGCACTTCGGGCTGATGGGCCCGGTGCACGCGTCCGGCGCACGCGTCGTCGTCACCGAGGGGAACGAGGACGCGATCCTCGCCGCCGTGACGCCGCGGACGAAGCTCATCGCGACGTCACACGTCCTCTGGACGACCGGACGGCGTCTCGACCTCGCGCACATCCGCGAGACGAGCGGGCTGCCCGTGCTCGTCGACGGCGCGCAGTCGGCCGGGGCGATCCGGACGGGAGCCGAGCGGTTCGACTTCTACACCGTCTCCGCGCAGAAGTGGCTCTGCGGCCCGGACCTCACCGGCGGCCTCTACGTCCGCGACCCCGAGCGGCTGCGCGTCGCGGCACCCGGCTATCCGGCGCAGGTGTCGTACGAGCCCGACGGCTCGTTCGTGCCGAAGGACGGCGCGGCGCGGTTCGACTCCGGCTTCATCGGCGTGCCGACGCTCAGCGCACTCGTCGCCGCGCTCGGCACGCATCCCGAGTGGCGCTACGACCGTGCGGCGGAGACGGCGGCGCGCTGCCGCGAGCTGCTCGAGCCGCACGTCGAGGTCGTGACGCCGCCCGGCCACTCGACGCTCGTCTCGTTCCGACCGCCGGGCGACCCGGCGGAGCTCGTCGAGAGCCTCGCCGAGCGCGGGGTCGTCGTCCGGGAGCTCCCGGGCCGCAACCTCGTGCGCGCATCGTGCGGCTGGTGGACGAACGAGGACGACCTGCGCCGCCTCGCCGACGGCGTGACCTAACCGGCGTCGGTGAACACGACGGGCTGCGCCGGCTGCGTCGCCCGCTTCACGACGAGCGTCTCGGCGATCATGTCGTGGAGCGCGCGCTTCTGCGCCGTCCAGCCGGCCATCATGTAGCCGATGCAGAGCGTGAGGGAGGAGACGATCTTCGCGAGGTAGCGGACCGAGGCACGGCCGAAGGTGAGCCGCGTGCCGTCGGCGTTCACGACCGCGAGGCCGAGCGCCTTCTTCCCGGGTGTCGCCTGCCAGCTCGAGCTCTCGAGGAGCGCGAAGTAGAGCCACTCGGCGACGATGATCACGACGAGGCCGAGCGAGCCGAACATCCCACGCACGATCGCGACCGGGATGAAGAGCACGAGGCCGTCGATGAAGAGCGCCCCGGCCCGGATCAGGAAGCCGCCGTAGCCGACCGCGGAGATGACCTGACGCGGGGGCGCGACGGGTGCCGGGCCCGCCTCGGCGCCGGGCTCCGCGGCGTCCGCGAGCACCGCGCCGCAGTTCGCGCAGTACCGCCCCTGCGATTCATCCTGCGTCGAGCGACACCACGTACATGTGTACATCGCTGCCTGCCTCCGTTGCCGCTGTCACGGGTCAGCAGGACGTATCGGCTGCAACGAGCCGCGGCTTTAGCGCGGGCTAGGCGGGGAGCCCGAGCTCGGGCGCGATCGGCCTCAGGGCCGCGACGATCGTCGTGATGTGCTCGTCGAGGTCGACGCCGAGCTCCTCCGCGCCCTTGTACACGTCCTCGCGGTGCACGCCGGCGGCGAACGACGGCTGCTTCAGCTTCTTCCGCACCGACTTCGGCTCGAGCCCCTCGAGCCCGGTCGGGCGGACGAGGGCGCACGCGTGGACGAAGCCCGAGAGCTCGTCGCACGCGAACAGGACCCTCTTCAGCGGGGTGTCGCGCGGCAGCCCGAGGTGCTCCGCGTGCGAGAGCACCGTCTCGACGACCTCCTCGGGGTAGCCCTCCTCGCGGAGGATCGGCGCGCCGTCCTGCGGGTGCTTGTCGAGCGTCGGGTGGATCTCGTAGTCGAAGTCGTGGAGGAGCGCGGCGACGCGCCACAGCTCCTCGTCGCCGTCGAACCGGGGCGCGTAGGCGGCCGTCGACGCCTCGACCGCGAGCGCGTGGCGCAGGAGCGACTCGCTCGTCGTGTACTTCGTGAGCGTCTGCCAGGCCTGGTCGCGGGTCGGGGTCACGGCCCGGCTAGGATAGCCGCCCATGGCCGTCGTACCCGCGCTCGCCGACGCCTTCGTGATCGAGGGCGCGCGCCCGCTGAACGGCCGGATCCGGGCGGCAGGGAACAAGAACGGCGCGCTCCCGATCCTCGCCGCGTGCGTCCTCACCGAGGGCGAGGTCGTCCTCCGCAACGTCCCGCGGATCCTCGACGTCCAGACGATGCTGGACCTCATGGCGGACCTCGGCGTCGACGTCGAGTGGATCGGCGACAACGACGTCCGCGTCGGCGCGGCGAACGTGACGAAGACGGAGCTCGACGAGGATCTCTGCCGCCGCATCCGCGCGTCGGTGCTGCTCGCCGGCCCGCTGCTCGCGCGCTTCGGCAGCGCCATCGTCCCGCCGCCGGGCGGCGACGTGATCGGGCGCCGCCGCGTCGACACGCATCTGCACGCGTTCGAGAAGCTCGGCGCGACGATCGAGGCGAACCGCCGCTTCACCATGCGCACGGACGGGCTCGTCGGGACGCACGTCTTCCTCGACGAGGCGAGCGTCACCGGCACGGAGAACGCCGTGATGGCCGCGACGCTCGCGCGCGGCGAGACCGTGCTCGACAACGCGGCGTGCGAGCCGCACGTCCAGGATCTTTGCCGCTTCCTCGTCGAGCTCGGCGCCGACATCGACGGGATCGGGACGAATCGCGTGCGAATCCGCGGCGTCGAGTCGCTGCACGGCGGCGAGCACACGATCGCGCCGGATCACATCGAGGTGGCGAGCTTCATCGGCCTCGGCGCGATCACCGGCGGCGAGATCGTGATCGAGAACTGCCGGCCCGAGGACCTCGTCGCGATCACGCCGGTCTTCCGCCGCCTCGGGATCCGGATGGAGATCGAGGGGACGAGCATCCGCGTGCTCGACGGCCAGGATCTCGTGATCGAGGACGACGTCGGCGGGCACATCCCGAAGATCGACGACGGGCCGTGGCCCGCGTTCCCCGCCGACCTGACGTCGATCGCCGTCGCGGTCGCGACGCAGGCGCGGGGCACGGTGATGATCTTCGAGAAGATGTTCGAGAACCGGCTGTTCTTCGTCGACAAGCTCGTGAACCTCGGCGCGCGGATCATCCTCTGCGACCCGCACCGCGTCGTCGTGACGGGGCCGGCGCGCCTCTACGGCGAGCGGATGTCGAGCCCGGACATCCGTGCCGGCATGGCGATGCTGCTCGCGGCGCTCTGCGCGGAGGGCACGTCGACGATCGGGAACGTGCGGGAGATCGACCGCGGCTACGAACGGATCGACGAACGCCTCCGCGCGCTCGGCGCGCACATCGAGCGCGTCGAGACGTAGCTACGGTCGCGTGCCGGCCTTCGCGCGCGTCGGCGGCACCGACACCGTCAGCGGCGTCGAGATCGCGTTCGCCGTCCCGCCCGGGCCGAGCGCCGACACCGTGAAGCTGTACGCGTGGCCGGCGGAGAGCGTGACCCACGTGCTCGTCCGGTCGGTCGCCGCGAGCACCGCCTTCGCCGTGTGCCCGTCGGTCGCGAGCGTCAGCGTGTAGCTCGACGCGTCGCCGCTCCACGTGAGATGGACGCGCGAGCGGACGCGCGTCCCCGAGAGCAGGACGCCCGGCCGGCCCGACTCGGCCAGCGCGACCGCCGCCGCGACGTCGACGACGCCGAAGCCGAGGCCCGGCGTCCAGCGCCCGCCGCCGGACGCGGTCGCCTTGAGGATCTGCGCCACCTGCTGCGCCGTCAGCGACGGGTTCGCCGCCCAGACGAGCGCGGCCGCACCGGCGACCTGCGGCGCCGCGAACGACGTGCCGCTCGCGTAGCCGTAGAGCCCCGCGACCGACCCCGGCAGCGCCGTGCGCGGGTACGCCGTCGGCAGCGAGAGCGACGACACGTCGCCGAAGACGTGCGCGCCGGGCGCGGCGAGCGAGACCCACGAGCCGGTGTTCGAGAAGTTCGCGCGCGTCCCGGCCGGCGTCGACGCGGTCACGGCGAGTCCCGCGCCGCCGGCGCCGTTCGAGCCGACCGGCTGCAGCAGCGCCGCGGGGTACTCGACGGGATTTCCCATCTGGTACTCGTTGCCGACCGCCGCGACGACGAGCACGCCGTGGTCGATCGCGTAGCGGATCGCGTTGCGCTCGATCGCCGACGTTCCCGCGCCGCCGAAGCTGAGGTTGATGATCCGCGCGCCGTGGTCGACGGCGTAGAGGATCCCCGCAGCCTCGTCGACGTCGGTGAACGTCCCGTCGTTCGCGCCGGCCTTCACGACGAGGAGCTGCGCGTCGCCGCCCGCGCCCGCGATCCCGTCGCCGTTCGTGACGGAGCCCGCCGCGATCGACGCGACGAACGTCCCGTGGCCGTTCAGGTCGGCGACGTCGGTGGTCCCGGAGCGGGTGTTGTACGTCCCGGGCGACTTCGCCGCGAGGTCGGGCGCCGTGATGTCGGCGCCCGTGTCGACGACCGCGATCGTGATCGAGGACGCGGCGCGGAGGACGGCGTCGGGGACACCGTCCTCGTGCGTCGCGCGGTACTGCCATTCCCCGCCGGCGGCAGCGCCCGCGAGTGCGAGCGCCACCGCCGGCTCGGCCGCAGCGCCGCGTGCGGCCGGAAGGGAGACGAAGCGGATGCCCTGGGCGCGACGCAGCGTCGCCGCTGCGACGCGCGTCCGCACCTCAACCGCCTGCAGCGCAGGGAACCGACGCTCGACGACGGCGCCCCCGTGAAGAGCCGTCGCGAGCCCGCCCGCCGTCGAGTACCCGACGACGAGCAGCCGGCCGTTCGAGCGCACGGAGCCGGTGCGATCCGGTGTCGCCGCCGACCCGACGACGGACACCAGGGCCGCTGCCGCCACCGCGACTCCCACGCACACCCTCTGCACCACAGTCCCCGTCTCGGAGCCTAGTCACCCTTCTGGGGGATGCATAGGCCGAACGGCCCATCTTTCAAACTCATACGCCCTACCGACCAGGCCCCTCGGTAGCCTCCGCGCCATGGCCGAGCACGCGACAGGGATCCGCGTGGACGTCCACGGGAGCGGCGAGGCGAACGTCGAGACGGGGATTCCCGTCCTCGACCGGCTGCTCGAGCGGCTCGCCGAGGCGGCACGATTCGACCTCGTCCTCGAGGTGGAGCCCGGGGAGGCCGAGGCCGAGGTGACCGCCGCCGGCGCCGCGCTCGGCGAGGCGCTCGCCGGCCCGCTGCGCGCCCCGGGCGCCCGCGGGCACGGCTCGGCGTTCATGCCGTCCTCCGAGGCGCTCGCGCACGTCGCGCTCGAGGTCTCGGACGCGCCGCTCGTCGTCTCGAACGTCGACCTGACGGAGGCGCGGATCGGCGGCCTCGGCACCGACGTCGCGCGGCGGTTCCTCGAGCGGCTCGCCGACGAGGCGGGCCTCACGATGCACGTGCGGCTCTTGAACGGAAAGGACACCCAGCACGTCCTCGACGCGATGTTCAAGGCGCTCGGGGTCGCGCTGGCCCAGGCATGCGAGACGAAGGGAGACGCACGTGGCTGACAAGACCGCCGTCCGCACGGAGAGCGCGCCGGCCCCGTACCAGGGCGCGCCGTACTCGCAGGCGATCGTCGCGAACGGGTTCGTGTTCGTCTCGGGCCAGCTCGCGCTCCGGCCCGGCGACAAGGAGCTCTCCGGCGGGACGATCGAGGAGCAGACCGAGCAGGTCTTCTCGAACCTCCGGAACATCCTCGAGGCGGCGGGCACGGGGCTCGACCGGCTTGTGAAGACGACGGTCTTCCTCCAGAACCTCGCGGACTTCCAGGGGATGAACGCGGTCTACGCGACGCACGTCGGCGACACGCCGCCGGCGCGCTCGACGGTCGAGGTGGCGGCGCTCCCGTCCGGCGCGCTCGTCGAGATCGAGGCGATCGCGCTCGCCTAGCCCCGCGCCGCGAGAGAATGCGCGGGTGCGGAAGGAGATCGAGGCGTATGTCGACGGGCTCGGGCTCGACGCGTACCTCGTCGGCGGCGCGGTCCGCGACGAGCTGCTCGGCCTGGACTCGAAGGACGCGGACTTCCTCGTTCCGGGCCTCGACACCGACGGGCTGAAGGCGGCGCTCGCGCCGCACGGACGCGTCGAGGACCTCGTCGTCGCGGGACGGCTCGTCGGGGTGCGGCTGCAGCCGAGCGACAAGGCGGTGAGCCGGCTCGCGCGCGCGGGGATCGAGTTCGCGCCGCCGCGCGCCGAGCGCAGCACCGGGCCCGGCCGCCACGACTTCGAGATCGTCGCCGACCCGTCGCTCTCGGTCGAGGACGACATGCGCCGCCGCGACTTCACCGTCAACGCCATGGCGCGCCGGCTGCGCACGGGCGAGCTCGTCGACCCGCTCGGCGGCGAGGCGGACCTCCGCGCGGGCGTGCTGCGCACGGTGTCGCCGCGGAGCTTCCAGGAGGACCCGCTCCGGATCGTGCGCGCGCTGCGGTTCGTGTCGCAGCTCGGCCTCGAGCCCGACGCGTCGACGCTCCGCCAGATGCGGGAGGAGGCGCAGGCGGTCGCGCTCGTCTCGGGCGAGCGCGTCGGCGGCGGGCTCCACGCCGACGGGATGGGCGAGCTGTCGAAGCTCCTGCTCGGCCGCGAGCCGGCGCGCGCGCTGCGCCTCGCGCGCGACACCGGCGTCCTCGTCGAGCTGCTGCCGGAGTTCCGGCCGGCGGTCGGGTTCGACCAGGAGAGCCGCTACCACGACCTCACCGTCGACGAGCACACGTTCGCCGTCGTGCAGGCCTCGGCGGACGCGGGCGACTGGCTCGCGGTACGGCTGGCCGCGCTCTTCCACGACCTCGGCAAGCCCGAGACCGCGTGGCGCGGCACCGACGGCCGGCTGCACTACTACGCGAAGCCGGGATACTCGAGCCGGAGCCACGAGTCGGTGAGCGCGTCGCTCGCCGGCGAGGCGCTGCGACGGCTCCGCTATCCGAACGCGCTGCGCGAGCGCGTCGTGAAGATCGTGCGCAACCACATGTTCAAGCCCGGCGCGCCCGACCCGCAGCGCGCGCGGCGGTTCCTCGCGCGGCACGGCGACGCGCTCGCGTCCGACCTGCTCGCGCACAAGCGCGCCGACTTCCTCGGCAAGGGCGACCCGCCACCGCTCGACGAGATCGAGAAGCTCGACGCGTTCCGCGCCGTCGTCGAGCGCGAGCGGTCGAGCCCACACCGGATCGCGGATCTCGCGATCGGCGGCGACGACCTGATCGAGCTCGGCTTCACGCCCGGCCCGCGCATCGGCAACGTGCTGCGCGACCTCCTGGACTCCGTCGTCGACAACCCGGAGCTGAACACGCGCGACGAGCTGCTCCGCCGCGCACGGAGGCTCCGCTGAACGCGAATGCGAACGCGCTGCGCTGGGACGGGCGGCCCGGCCGGTACGAGGTCTGGTACCTCACCGTCGCCGGGCGGTTCTGGGTCCGCTACTCGATCCGCGTCCCGACGGACGACGCGGACGACGACGGCGAGGCCGCGCTCTGGCTCGCCGACTGGACCGGCGCGACGCCGCGCGCCCGCAAGGCGAGCTTCCCGCTCGACGCGCTGCGCACGCCCCAGGTCGGCTGGCCGGTGGAGATCGGCCCCGGACGGCTCACCGACACGGAGGCGACGGGCGAGCTGGACGGCGCGCGCTGGGAGCTGCGCTTCGCGGCGGAGCAGAAGCCGTTCGAGTACACGCGCCCGGTGATGCGGCCGGTCGCGTCGACGCGGGTCGTCGTCGCGAAGCCGTCGCTCGCGATCTCCGGCTTCGTCGAGCTCGACGGTGCCAGGCACGACCTCGACGGCGCGCCGGGCCAGCAGGCGCACCTCTTCGGCCGCCGCCACGCCGACCGCTGGGGCTGGTTCCACGCGACGCTCCCCGAGGGCCGCTGGGTCGAGGGCCTCGTCGCGAAGGTCCCCGCGCTGCCGCGGATCGCGCTGCACGCGTCCGAGCGCGGCGCCGCGAACGGGCCCGTCGAGGTCTTCCGCACGCACGCCGAGCTCGCGCCCGGCCGCGCCGCGATCGGCCCGTACGTCGTCGAGGCGGCGCGCGACGACTTCGTCGGCGTGACGTATCACGACCCGAGCGGGGCGGAGGTCTTCTGCTATCACACGGAGAAGGCGATCCTGCGCGGCCCCGCGCTCGACGTGCAGGACGTCGCACTGGAATACGGCTCCCGCGAAAGGGTGGACGGCTGGCCGGCGTCTCTCTGATCGACTGGGCGGCACCGGGCCCCTACCGGGTGTCGTTCTCGACTCGTCTCGGCGGCGTCAGCGACGGGCCGTTCGCGTCGCTGAACCTCGGCATCCGAACCGAGGACGATCCGGCGCGCGTCGTCGAGAACCGCACGCGCCTCTGCGACGCGACCGAGGCCGACCCGGACGGCGCGACGATGGCGTGGCAGCGGCACGGCGCGACGGTCGCGCGCGCACAGCCGCGCGGGATCGTCACGCCGGGCACGGTGTACGACCACTGCGACGGACTGTGGAGCGACGAGCAGGGCCGCGCGATGCTGCTCCTCACGGCGGACTGCCTGCCGATCGCGATCGTCCGCTCGGACGCGCGCCGTCCCGCGGTCTCGATCCTCCACGCGGGCTGGCGCGGGCTCCTCGCCGGGATCGTCGCCGCCGGTGTGCGCACGCTCGGCGCCGGCGGACTGTCGGCCGCGATCGGCCCGGCGATCGGGCCGTGCTGCTACGAGGTCGGGGAGGAGGTCGCGGCGCCGTTCCGCGAGGCGTTCGGCGACGACGTCGTCGACCGGTACGGGAAGCTCGACCTCTGGACGGCCGCGGAGCGCGCGCTCCGCGCCGCGGGCGTCGAGCACGTCGAGCGGTTCGACCTCTGCACGTCGTGCGAGCCGGACCGGTTCTTCTCCCACCGGCGCGACCACGGGCGGACGGGGCGGCAGGGAGTGATCGCGTACGTCGCCTGACGAGATCCGCGAACGGTACGAACGCATCAGAGAAGACGTCGGGCCGGGCGTCACCGTCGTCGCCGCGACGAAGTACGTCTCGATCGACGACATGCAGGCGCTCGTCGACGCGGGCGTCGAGGTCGTCGGCGAGAACCGCGCGCAGGACCTCGAGGCGAAGCACGCGCGCTACGGCGACGCGTTCCGCTGGCACTTCATCGGCCACCTCCAGAGCCGCAAGGCGCCGATCCTCAACGCGACGTGCGAGCTCTGCCACTCGCTCGACTCGGAGTCCGCGGCGCGGAAGCTCGCGATCCCCGCGCTCGTCGAGGTGAACCTCTCCGGCGAGCCGACGAAGTCGGGCGTCGAGCCCGCCGACCTGCCGCGCTTCCTCGAGCTCTACGCCGATGTCCGGGGCCTGATGACGATGCCGCCCGCGACCGCCGACCCGGAGGAGTCGCGCCCGTTCTTCCGCCGCCTCCGCGAGCTCGCGGCCGAGCACGGCCTCCGTGAGCTGTCGATGGGGACGAGCCAGGACTACCGCATCGCCGCCGAGGAGGGCGCGACGTACGTCCGCGTCGGCTCCGTCCTCTGGGGCGGCTGAGGCGGGCAAACCCGTCGTCCGAGGGCGCTACGATCACCCAACCCATGGGCTTCGGCGACGTATGGAGCAAGACCCTCGTCTACTTCGGCATCGCCGAGGAGGAGGACTGGGACGAGGACGGCTACCTCACCGACGAGGAGCTCCAGCGGGCCTACGCCGACCGGCCGAACGTCCGCCGGCTCGCGCCGCGCCGGTCGAGCCGCGAGGAGTTCGACGACTGGACCGACCCCGAGCCGACCGCCGCGCCGGCGCAGCGCACGAGCGTCCTCCGCCCGGCGCCCGAGCCGCGCCGCCTCCGCGCCGCGGACCCGGTCGGCGGGACGAGCCGCGTCCACCTCGTCCTCCCGCGCAGCTTCAACGACGCGCAGCAGGTCGCCGACAAGTTCAAGGAGGGCGTCCCCGTGATCCTGAACCTCCAGGGCTGCGACCAGGAGCTCTCGAAGCGGCTGATCGACTTCACGAGCGGCCTCACGTACGCGCTCGACGGCGCGATGCAGCGCGTCGCCGACAAGGTGTTCCTCCTCACGCCGCGAAATGTCGAGGTGTCCGCGGAGGAGCGCGCCCGCATGCTCGAGCGCGGCGGCTTCTTCAACCAGGCATAGGGTTCCGCGCCCCGAGCGCGAACCGTGTGCCTGATGGGCGTCACGGCCACAGTCAGCCTGCTCTTCAGCGCGGTCACGAAGCTCGAGGCGTTCGTGAACGTCTTCGCGCTCGTCTACACGCTGCTCATCCTCGTGTACGTCCTGATGAGCTGGCTGCGGCTGCCGTACTCGCCCTGGCTGAACCGGATCCAGCAGTTCCTCTACGACGTCTCCGAGCCATATCTGCGGCTCTTCCGGCGGGTGCTCCCTTCGATGGGGCCGCTCGACCTCTCGCCGATCGTCGCCGTGATCGTGCTGTGGCTGCTCAGCCAAGTCGTGATCCGAATCCTGCAGCAGTTCGAGTAGAGGGGAGCACCAGATGGCACTCACACCCGTCGAGATCAGGCACATGACACCCGGGCGATCGCTCTTCGGCTACAACGCCGGCGCGACCGACCGGCTCCTCGACGAGATCGCGGCGAGCTTCGAGGACGTGTGGCGCGAGCGCGCCGACCTCGCCGACAAGGTCGAGACCCTCGAGGCCGACCTCGTCCGCTACAAGGAGCTCGAGAGCCTCCTGCGCACGACGCTCATCTCGGCCGAGCGCGCGTCCGCCGAGCTGAAGGAGCAGGCGCGCAAGGAGGCGGACCTGATCCTCACCGAGGCGCACGCGGAGGCCCGCGCCGTGCAGCGCGCCGCGCTGGCCGAGAACGAGCGGCTCGCGCGGGAGTCGCGGCTGATGCGCGAGCGGCTCCAGGCTGCGCTCGCCGCGGTCGACGTCCCGGAGGAGCGGGCGGAGCAGCCCGCCGCGGCAGCCGACATCGACAAGACGTGGCCGGGGGCCGAGGCGGCCTAGCCCGTACACTTCGGGCATGGTCGCCGCGTCCACAACACGGCTGCGGCTGCGGGTCATCCCGGGAGCGCCGAGCGACGGGATCGTCGGACGTCACGGCGAGGCGTGGAAGGTTCGCGTCGCGGCGCCGCCGGAGGACGGGCGCGCGAACGACGCGGTCGTCCGTCTCCTCGCGCGGACGCTCGGCGTCGCGCGCGGCGACGTGACGCTCGTCGCCGGCCACGGCTCGCGCGACAAGGTCGTCGAGCTGACGGGGCTCGAGCCGGACGAGGTCGACCGGCGGCTCGAGGAGGCATCCGCATGAGCATCGACACGGACCGGTTCCGCACTGCGCTCCTCGAGGAGCGCGAGCGCGTCACGAGCGCGATCGCGAGCCTCCACAAGGACCATCCCGGCTCGATCGACGACGAGGTCGAGGAGATCTCGAGCGTGAGCGACAACCACGTCGCCGAGACCGCGACCGCGACGCTCGACCGCGAGATCGACTACACGCTCGAGGAGAACTCCGCGCACGTCCTCGAGGAGATCGACGCGGCGCTCGGCCGGATCGACGCCGGGACGTACGGCACCTGCACGAGCTGCGGCGGCGAGATCCCGCAGGCGCGGCTCGACGCGTATCCGTGGGCGTCGCTCTGCATCGACTGCAGGCGGAAGACCGAGCTGCCGTGACCGAGCCGGCCCGGAGGCTCGACGTCCGCGTCGGCTCGTCGACGGACGCCCTCGCGCCCGTGTCGGTCGCGAAGCGCTCGCTCGCGGCCGGGCCGTGGCAGTGGGCGGCGCTGATCTCGATCGCGCTCGCGGCGATCGCGGCCGACCAGCTCACGAAGCACATCGTCACGAGCACGCTCGCGCTCGACGAGGGAACGCACGTGCTCGGCCCGCTCTGGATCCACCACGTCCGGAACTCCGGGATCGCGTTCGGCCTCTTCGCGAGCGCGACCGCCGTCGTGATCGTGCTCACCGGGGCGGCGGTGATCTGGATGCTCGTCTACTTCGCGCGCTCCGGCGCACGGCATCCGGTCCTGCCGGTCGCGCTCGGGCTCGTGATCGGCGGCAGCCTCTCGAACCTGCTCGACCGCGTTCGTCTCGGCTACGTCACCGACTTCGTCGACCTGCGCTGGTGGCCCGCGTTCAACCTCGCCGACAGCTTCATCGTGATCGGGGTCGGGCTGCTGCTCGCCGCGCTCGTCGCGGCCGAGCGGCTGCCGCGCCGCCCGCGCGACGTGCGTGACGCGGCTGCGCGTCCCTGACGAGGCGCGCGGGACGCGGCTCGACCGCTTCCTCGCGCAGCTGCCGGAGTTCGGGTCGCGCGCGGAGGCGGAGCGGCTCGTCGAGGACGGCGGCGTCCTCGTCGACGGCCTCGCGCGGCCGAAGAGCCACCGGCTCGACGGCGGGGAGGAGCTCGACTTCGAGCCGCCGGCGCCGCGACCGAGCGGGCTCGTCGCGGAGGAGATCGACCTCCGGATCCCGTACGAGGACGAGCACCTCCTCGTCGTCGACAAGCCGGCGGGCCTCGTCGTCCACCCGGCGCGGGGCCACGCGACCGGCACGCTCGTCCACGGGCTGCTCGCGTACGACGTCGAGGGCGGGGACGACGCGGACCGGCCGGGGATCGTCCACCGGCTCGACCGCGAAACGTCGGGGCTCCTCGTCGTCGCACGGTCCGCGGAGGCGCACCGGCGGCTGCAGGACCTGGTGCGCCGCCGGGAGGTGACGCGCGAGTACCTCGCGCTCGTCGTCGGCCGCCCGCGCTCGCGCGCCGGGACGATCGAGGCGCCGATCGGCCGCGACCGGACCGACTCGCACCGTCACTCGCTCGACACCGACACGCCGCGCGACGCGGTGACGCACTTCGAGGTGCTCGAGCTGCTGCCGCGCCACACGCTCCTCCGCGTGACGCTCGAGACGGGCCGGACGCACCAGATCCGCGTCCACCTCGCCGCGATCGACCTCCCGGTCGCGGGCGACCCGACCTACGGCCGGCCCGGCGAGCTCGGGCTCGAGCGGCAGTTCCTCCACGCCGCGCGCCTCGCGTTCGACCATCCCTTCACCGGCGCACGTGTCGACGTCGCCTCGCCGCTGCCGCCGGACCTCGAGGCGGCGCTCGCCGCGGCGCGCGCGTGAGGACGTTCGCGGCGTTCCGCCGGGCATGGTCGCCGCCGGGCGACCCCGGCGCCGCGACGCATCCGGCGCTCGCGGAGTTCGTCGAGGCGAAGCTCGCCCGCTACGCCGACGACCGGGACTTCCCGGGCCGCGACGCCACGTCGCGCCTCTCGCCGCTCATCGCGTCGGGCGAGCTGACGATCGCGGACTGCGCGGCGGCCGCGCTCGACGCGCCGCCGTCCCGCGGCCGCGAGAAGTGGCTCGACGAGCTCTGCTGGCACGAGTGGTTCGAGCACGTGAAGAGCTCCGGCCTGGACGCGCCGCGGCTCGAGCCGCGCTGGGACCCGCCCGGCGAGCGCTTCGAGCGCTGGCGCGACGGGACGACGGGCTTCCCGCTCGTCGACGCCGGGATGCGCGAGCTCGCCGCGACGGGCTGGATGCACAACCGCGCCCGCATGGTCACCGCGAGCTTCCTCGTCAAGCAGCTCCACCTCGACTGGCGCCTCGGCGAGGGCTGGTTCGCCGACCGGCTCGTCGACTACGACCCCGCGCAGAACGAGGGGAACTGGCAGTGGGTCGCCGGCACCGGGATCGACGCGCAGCCGTGGTTCCGGATCCTCAACCCCGAGCGGCAGCGGGAGCGCTTCGACGCGGACGGCTCGTACTGCGGGCGCTGGCTGCCGGAGTGGGGGACGGCGGCGTACCCGGCGCCGCTCGTCGACCTCCGCGCCGAGGCGGCCGAGGCGACGGAGCGGTTTCGGGCCGCCTCTCGCTAGACTTTCGAGGTCTTTTCCCCTCCGACCCGGCGGATCAGCCGTGGCGCGGGTGCCGGCCTGTGAGGCCGGTGCGCCCCGAGCCCCGCCGGAGCAGCGAATCCAACAAGAACCCGGAAGGAGCCTCATGGCAGTCGTCTCCATGCGCGAGCTGCTGGAGGCCGGAGTCCACTTCGGCCACCAGACGCGACGCTGGAATCCCAAGATGCGCCGCTTCATCTTCACGGAGCGCGGCGGCATCTACATCATCGATCTCACACAGACGAGCGAGCGCCTCGACGAGGCCGCGCAGTTCGTCCGCAACCTCGCCGAGCGGAACGGCACCGTGCTGTTCGTCGGCACGAAGAAGCAGGCGCAGGACGCCGTCGAGAGCGAGGCGAAGCGCGTCGGCATGCCGTACGTCAACCACCGCTGGCTCGGCGGGCTGCTCACGAACTGGCGGACGATGTCCGACCGGATCGAGCGGCTGCACGAGATGCGCCGCCTGCGCGACGAGGGTCAGCTCGACCTCCTGCCGGCGAAGGAGCGCATCGCGATGAGCGGCGAGCTCGAGAAGCTCGAGCAGAACCTCGGCGGCGTCGCCGACATGCGCCGCCAGCCGGACGCCGTCTTCATCGTCGACCTCCGCAAGGAGCAGCTCGCGGTGCGCGAGGCGCGGCGGCTCGGACTGCCGGTCGTCGCGCTCGTCGACACGAACTGCGACCCCGACGAGGCCGACTACGTGATCCCGGGCAACGACGACGCGATCCGCTCGTGCTCGCTCATCGCCCGCGCGATCGCCGACGCGATCGCCGACGGCCAGCAGAAGGTCTCGGCGCGCGAGTTCGCGGCGCAGCAGCAGCGCCAGAAGGACGAGGAGGCGAAGGCGAAGGCCGAGGCGAAGGCCGCGAAGGAGGCGGCGGCCGCCGCCGCCGAAGCGCCGCCCGCCGAGACGACGAGCGAGACGCCCGCCGCCGAGCCGGAGGCCGCGGCGGAGGAGGTGCAGAGCTGATGGCGGAGATCTCCGCAGCACTCGTCAAGGAGCTCCGCGAGCGCACCGGCGTCGGGATGATGGACTGCAAGCGCGCGCTGCAGGAGACGAACGGCGACATGGAGTCGGCGATCGTCCTCCTCCGCGAGCGCGGGATGGCGCAGGCCGCGAAGCGCGCGGGCCGCGAGACGACCGAGGGCAAGGTCGGCTACCGGCTCGCCGACGACGGCAAGAAGGGCACGATGGTCGCGGTCGGCTGCGAGACCGAGCCCGTCTCGAACAACGACGAGTTCCTCGCGTACGCGAAGGACGTGCTCGACGCGGTCGACGCGGGCGGCGTCGGCGCGGAGTCGTCCCTCGAGGACCGGCGCGTCGAGCTCTCGGCCAAGCTCGGCGAGAACATCGTCGTCGCCGGCGCCGCGCGGTTCGAGGCGGTCGACGGCGCGCTCGTCTCGGCATACGCACATCCGCCGGCGAACAAGCTCGGCGTGCTCGTGCAGCTGCGCGGCGGCGACGAGGACCTCGGCCGCAAGGTCGCGATGCACATCGCGGCCTCGAGCCCGCAGTGGATCTCCCGCGAGGACGTGCCGGCGGACGCCGTCGCGGCGGAGCGCGAGATCTACGAGAACTCCGACGAGGTGCAGTCGAAACCGGAGCAGGCCCGGGGGAAGATCGTCGACGGCATGCTGAACAAGCGGTTCTTCGGCGCGAACGTCCTCGTCGACCAGGACTGGATCCACGACACCGGCAAGACGGTCGGTGCCGCGCTCCAGGAGGCAGGCGCCGAAGTGCTGGAGTTCGAGCGGTTCCAGCTGACAAGCTAACCCCCGCGATGTCGGTTCGACCCGAGGAGACCCTCGTGGCGGCGGAGCCGGGTAGCTCCGGCTTCCGGCGCATCCTGCTGAAGCTCTCGGGAGAGGCGCTCATGGGCGACCGCGACTACGGGATCGACGTCGCGGTCGTGCGCAGCCTCGCCGAGGAGATCGCCGCGGTGCGCGCGGACGGCGTCGAGGTCGCGGTCGTCGTCGGCGCCGGGAACTTCTACCGCGGCATGGCGGCCGCGGCGGAGGGGATGGACCGCGCGACCGCGGACTACGCGGGGATGCTCGCGACGCTCCTCAACGCGCTCGCGCTGCAGGACGCGCTCGAGCGGCGCGGCGCCGACACGCGCGTGCAGTCGGCGCTCGCGGTCTCCGAGGTCGCGGAGCCGTACATCCGCCGCCGCGCGATCCGGCATCTCGAGAAGAAGCGCGTCGTCATCTTCGCGGCGGGCACCGGCAACCCGTTCTTCACCACCGACACCGCCGCCGCGCTGCGCGCGCTCGAGATCGGCGCCGACGCGATCCTCATGGCGAAGAACGGCGTCGCGGGCGTCTACGACGGCGACCCGCGCACCGACCCGAACGCGTCGTTCCTCCCGCGGCTCACGCACCTCGAGGCGATCGAGCGGGGGCTCCGCGTGATGGACACGACCGCGCTCTCGCTCTGCATGGACAACCGCCTCACGATTCACGTCTTCGAGCTCGCCGACGGCAACATCGCCCGGGTCGTCGCAGGCGAGGAGATCGGGACGATCATCGCGACACCCCAAAAGGAGACCTAGGCATGGCAACCGTCGACGAGCTGCTGAACGACGCACAGGCGCGGATGGACAAGTCGGTGGAGCACGCGCGCACCGAGTTCAACACCGTGCGCACCGGGCGCGCGTCCGCGTCGCTGCTCGACCGCATCGAGGTCGACTACTACGGGACCGCGACGCCGCTGAAGCAGCTCGCGACGATCAACGTGCCGGAGCCGCGGATGCTGACGATCACGCCGTTCGACCCGAGCTCGATCCGCTCGGTCGAGAAGGCGATCCAGGAGTCCGACCTCGGGCTGACGCCGTCGAACGACGGCAAGACGATCCGGCTCCCGATCCCGCAGCTCACCGAGGAGCGGCGCAAGGACCTCGTGAAGGTCGTCCGCGCGCTCGCGGAGGAGCACCGGGTGGCGGTGCGAGACATCCGCCGCGACGCCGTGAAGCACCTGAAGGAGCTCGTCGACTCCGGCAGCGTCGGCGCCGACGACGAGCACCGTGCGGAGGAGCGCGTCCAGAAGCTCACCGACGACCACACGAAGCAGATCGACGAGCTCCTGAAGCACAAGGAGGCCGAGGTGATGGAAGTCTGACCTCGGTGTCGCGCACCGACGCCGATCCCGCCGCCGAGCACGGCCTGCCGGAGGTCGCGCACGCGGTCGCGATCATCATGGACGGGAACGGCCGCTGGGCCGCCGCCCACGGCGTCGGCGTCGCCGACGGGCACCGCGCCGGCTCGCGCGCGCTCCGCCCGATCGTCGAGACGGCGATCGACACCGGCGTCGAGTCGCTCGCCGTCTACGCGTTCTCGACGGAGAACTGGACGCGCTCGGCCGAGGAGGTGTCCGCGCTGATGGAGATCTTCGGCGAGACGATCGACCGCGAGCTCGCCGACCTCGCCGCGCAGGGCGTCCGCACGCGCTTCGTCGGCCGCCGCGACCGCGCGCCCGCGTGGCTGCAGGCGCGGATGGCCGACCTCGAGCAGGCGACGGCCGACCGCTCGACGCTCAGCCTCTGGATCGCGTTCGACTACGGCGGCCGCGCCGAGCTCGTCGAGGCGGCGCGCCGGCTGGTCGAGGACGGGGTGGACCCGGACGACGTCGACGAGGAGCTCGTCGCGCGCTACCTGTACGCGCCGGAGATGCCGGACCCGGACGTCGTGATCCGCACCTCGGGCGAGCTGCGCGTCTCGAACTTCCTCCTCTGGCAGTCGGCGTACGCCGAGTTCATCTTCACGGACACGCTCTGGCCGGACTTCGGCCCCGACGAGTTTCGCCGCGCGTTGGAGGATTACGCCGGCCGGCGCCGCAGATTCGGCGGGAGATGAGCAGTTTCGCCTCGCGCATCCTGGTCGGCATCGTCGGCCTCCCGGTCGTGCTCGGCCTCGTGTGGCTCGGGGGCTGGTGGCTGTTCGGGCTCGTCGCGGTCGCGGGCGTGATCGCCGTGCACGAGTTCGTGACCACGGCCCGGCCGCTCCGCCCGCTCGCGCCGGCGCTGTACGTCGGGGTCGTGCTCGCGCTCGTCGGCGCGCGGACGGGCGGCGTCGTCTGGATGCTCGGCGGCTTCCTCTCGACGTTCGTCCTCGCGTTCGTGCTGAACGCGATCTCGGAGACGCGGCCGCCGGCGACCGTGTCGATCGGCTCGACGGTCTTCGGCGCCGCGTGGATCGGCTTCGGGCTCGGGTTCCTGCTGCTGCTCCGCCTGTCGGCGACCGAGCCGAGGCTGATCCTCTTCACCGTGCTGCTGACCGTGTGGGCCGCCGACACGTTCGCGTACTTCGGCGGCCGGCTGCTCGGGCGCCACAAGCTCGCGCCGACGCTCTCGCCGGGGAAGACCTGGGAGGGATTCGTCGTCGGCTCGGCCGCGGGGATCTTCGTCTCGTTCATCGCGCTCTACGACACGCGGGACACCTACCTCACGATCTGGGAGGCGGTCGTGCTCGGGATCGTCGTCGTGCTGGCGGCCGCGATCGGCGACCTCTTCGAGTCGGCGCTGAAGCGCGATCTCGAGGTGAAGGACACCGGACGGCTGCTCGGCGGGCACGGGGGCGTCCTCGACCGGGTCGATTCACTGCTCTTCGCCGGGGTCGCCGCTTATTACCTCGTTCTTGCCTTCGGATACGGCTGACGGCGGAAACCGTCCGTACACTTTGCGCGTGAAGCGAGTCGCCCTGCTCGGCGCGACCGGCTCGATCGGCCGCCAGGCGATCGAGATCGTGGAGGCCCATCCCGGCCTCGAGCTGTGCGCCGCGGCGTCCGGGTCGACGCCCCTCGACGGCGTCGACGCGCCGCTCACGCAGGTCGGCGGCGACCTGACGGAGCTGCTCGAGCGCGCGGAGCCGGACGTCGTCCTGAACGCGGTCGTCGGCTTCGCGGGGATCCACGCGACGCTCTGGACGCTCGAGCGCGGGATCGACCTCGCGCTCGCGAACAAGGAGAGCCTCGTCGCGGGCGGCGAGCTCGCGCTCGCGGCGCTCGCGCGCGGCGGCGGCCGGATCCTCCCGGTCGACAGCGAGCACTCCGCGCTCTTCCAGTGCCTCGAGGGCCGCGGCGCCGACCAGGTGGACAGCCTCGTCGTGACCGGATCCGGCGGCCCGTTCCGCGGCCGGACGCGCGACGAGCTCGCGGACGTGACGCCGGAGGAGGCGCTCGCACATCCGACCTGGCGCATGGGCCCCAAGATCACGGTGGACTCCGCGACGCTCGCGAACAAGGGGCTCGAGGTGCTGGAGGCGCACTTCCTGTTCGGGGTCCCGTACGACCGGATCGAGGTCGTGCTGCAGCCGACGTCGATCGTGCACTCGCTCGTCCGCTTCCGCGACGGCGCGTCGCTCGCGCACCTCGGCTACCCCGACATGCGCGTCCCGATCTCGTACGCGCTGACCTATCCCGAGCGCGCCGCGACCGAGCTGCCGCCGCTCGATCTGACCGCGCTGACGCTCCAGTTCGAGGCGCCGGACGTCGATACGTTCCCGATGCTGGCCCTTGCGCGCGACGCCGGCCTTCGCGGCGGCGTCCACCCGTGCGTCTTCAACGCCGCGAACGAGGTCGCGGTCGCCGCGTTCCTCGACGGGCGGCTGCCGTTCCTCGGCATCCCGGAGCTCGTCGCCGACGCGCTCGAGCGGATCGGCGCCGACGCGGCGCGCGACGTCGACGACCTCGTCGCCGCCGACGGCGAGGCGCGCCGCCTCGCGGAGGAAGGAGTGCCGGTCGCATGACGTGGCTCGTCGTCGTCGTCGGGCTCGTCTTCCTCGTGTTCGTGCACGAGCTCGGCCACTTCGCGATGGCGCGCGCGCTCGGCGTGAAGCCGCGGAGCTTCTACATCGGGTTCCCGCCGGCGGTCGTGAAGGTGAAGCGGAAGGGGATCGAGTACGGCATCGGCGCGATCCCGCTCGGCGGCATGGTCCGCATCCCGGGGATGAACCGGCTCGCCGGTCACGACCTCATGACGTACGTCGGGCCGGCGCTGCACGAGGAGCCCGCGCTGTCGGGGCCGGTGCAGAAGGCGCGCCGGCTGCTCGACGAGGAGGACTACGCGGCCGTCCAGGCGATCGTCCCCGAGCTCCGCGCCGAGTTCGAGGCCGCCGAGCTGACGCCGGCCTCGCGGCGCGCGTCGAACCGCGCGCTCCGCGAGCTCGACGAGGCGACGGGCCCGGACGCGTACTGGCGGCAGGCGTCGTGGCGGCGGATCCTGATCATCGCCGCCGGCCCCGCGGTGAACGTCCTCGTCGCGCTCGTCCTGTTCTTCGCCGTCTACTCGACCGGCGCGCCGACCGGGAACGCGAGCACGAAGGTCGGCGAAGTCGAGCTCGGGATGCCCGCCGCCCGCGCGGGGCTCCTGCCCGGCGACCGCATCGTCGCCGTCAACGGCCACGCGGCGGCGACGTTCGACCGCGTCTCGCAGCTGATCCGCTCGAGTCACGGCGCTCCGATCACCGTCACCGTCACGCGCAACGGGCGGACGACGACGCTCGGCCCGCGCCGCACGGTCGAGTCCGGCAACCGCTGGATCTGGGGCTTCGTCCCGACGACGGAGGAGCGCTCGTACGGCCCGCTGACCTCGGCGCACTACGCCGTGCGCGACGCGTGGCAGGTCGTGTCCGGGACGATCGGCGCGTTCGCGAGCCTCGCGCACGGGCACGAGAAGGGCCAGCTGACGACGGTCGTCGGGATCGCGCAGATCCAGGCGCAGGCGCTGAAGATCAGCTTCAACTGGTACCTCCAGATCCTCGCCTTCGTGAGCATGTCGCTCGCGCTCCTGAACCTCCTGCCGCTGCTCCCGCTCGACGGCGGTCACATCCTGTTCACCATGATCGAGGCCGTCCGCCGCCGCGCTCTCGCGCGCGAGGTCTACGAGCGCGTCTCGATGGTCGGCCTCGCGCTGATCCTGCTCGTCTTCTTCATCGCGCTCTCGAACGAGCACGGGGGAGTGCCCCACTAGCCTCAACGTTCGCTGAAGAGGCCCCGGGCTAGACTGGGCCCGTGGCGAGCGAGCGGCAGATCTCGGTCGGCGGCGTCCTCATCGGAGGCGGCGCGCCCGTCGTCGTGCAGTCGATGACGACGACGAAGACGCACGACGTCGAGGCGACGACGGCCCAGATCGCGGCGCTCGTCTCGGCCGGCTGCGAGATCGTCCGCGTCGCGGTCCCGAAGAGCGAGGACGCCGACGCGCTCGGCCGGATCGTCCGCTTCTCGCCGATCCCGGTGATCGCGGACATCCACTTCAACGCGTCGCTCGCGCTCCGCGCGATCGAGCAGGGCGTCGCCGCGGTCCGCATCAACCCGGGGAACATCGGCGGCCCCGACAAGGTGGAGCAGGTCGTGCTCGCCGCGAAGAAGGCCGGGATCCCGATGCGGATCGGCGCGAACTCCGGCTCGCTGCCGAAGCACCTCTCCGACCTCGCGCAGCAGGACCAGGCGGAGGCGCTCGTCGAGGCCGCGCTCGAGGAGGTGCGGCTGCTCGAGGCGCTCGAGTACTACGACTTCAAGATCTCGGTCAAGTCGAGCCACGTGCCGACGATGATCCGCGCCTACCGGATGCTCGCCGCGAAGGTGCCGTACCCGCTGCACCTCGGCGTCACCGAGGCGGGCACGCCGTTCTCCGGCTCGATCAAGTCCGCCGTCGGGATGGGCGCGCTCCTCGTCGACGGGATCGGCGACACGATCCGCGTCTCGCTGACGGCCGACCCGGTCGAGGAGCCGAAGACCGGCTTCGAGATCCTGAAGGCGCTCGGCCTCCGCGAGCGCGGCCCGGTGATGATCGCGTGCCCGAGCTGCGGCCGGGACAACGTCGGCGTGCACCTGCTGGCCGAGGAGGTCGAGCAGCGGCTCGCCGCGTACCCGCAGCACGTCGAGGTCGCCGTCCTCGGCTGCGCGGTCAACGGGCCGGGGGAGGCGGG
>DATJOZ010000150.1:0-10852 GCA_035506655.1 Gaiellaceae bacterium | reverse complement strand
CTCGTCCGTGTTCGGACGCAGCGAGGACGAGGTCGAGGTGAACCTCGGATCCCTCGACGCTCCCGACCGTTTCGTGCCGACGTACGAGCTCTGGACCGTCCGTCGCGAGTCGTGGCTGCCGCCGTTCCCGCTCGACGAGCGGTACGAGCGCAACCGCGAGGACTAGCCGAGCGCCGCAGGAGGGGCATACGATGACGGCCGGTGCTGCCGTCCCGCCGCGCCTCGGCGTTCCGGCGGCGCGACCGTGGGGGGCTGGCCGCGCTCGTCCTCTATGCGCTGCTCGCGTTCCTCGTCTTCGGCGTCGGCCTCCTGACCGGCACCGGTCCGCGGCTCGCGGGGACGGGCAGCGACCCGCAGGTCTTCGTCTGGGCGTTCGCGTGGTGGCCGCACGCGATCCTGCACGGGCTCAACCCGGTCGTCACCGACGTCGTGTGGTCGCCGTCCGGCGTGAATCTCGCGTGGGCGACGACGATGCCCGGCCTCGCGCTCGCGTTTGCGCCGCTGACGCTCGCGACGAGCGCGGCGACCGCGTACGACGTCGCCGCGGTCGTCATGCCCGCGCTCGCGGCCTGGACGGCGTTTCTCCTCTGCCGGTACGTGACCGGCCGCTTCTGGCCGTCGCTCGCGGGCGGCTACCTGTTCGGGTTCTCGAGCTACATGCTCGGGCAGCAGCTCGGGCATTTGCACATGACGACCGTGTTCCTCGTGCCGCTCGTCGCGCTCGTCGTGCTCCGCTACGTCGAGGACGATCTCGACGGCCGCGGGCTCGTGCTCCGGCTCGGCCCGCTCCTGGCACTGCAGCTCCTGCTCTCGACGGAGCTCGCCTTCACGGTGACGCTGGCGCTCGCGTTCTCGCTCGTCCTCGGCCTCGCCGTCGCGCCGTCGATGCGGCGCCGGATCGTGACGTCCGTCTGCCCGATCGTCCTCTCGTACTGCGTGGCGGGCATTCTCGCGCTGCCGTTCGTCTACTACCTCCTCAGTGACACCAACACGGCGGCTATCCACGCGGGCGGCGAGTTCGACTCGGATCTCCTGAACGTCGTCGTGCCGACGAAGCTCACGCTCGCCGGCATCGGCTGGGCGGACGCGATCTCGCGGCACTTCCCCGGCAACCTCTCGGAGCGCAACGCCTACCTCGGGATCCCCGCGCTCCTGATCATCGGGCTGTTCGCGCGGGAGCGGTGGAGGACGGCCGGCGGACGCTTCCTCCTCGTGTCGTTCGCCGTCGCGGTCGTCACCTCGCTCGGCTTCTTCCTCTCCGTCGACGGGCACCGGCATGGCCAGCTTCCGTGGGCGCATCTCGGCTATCGCCCGTTGTTCAACGACATCCTGCCGGCGAGGATCGCGCTCTACGTCTCGCTCGTCGTCGCCGTCATGGTCGCGGTCTGGGCGTCCCGGCGCGGCGGCGCCGCGCGCTGGCTCCTGCCGCTGCTCGCGGTGCTCGCGATCGCGCCGCGCCCGTTCGGGCATCCGTTCGACGAGGCATACGCCGTCCCGCGGTTCTTCACCGGCGCGAGCTACCGCACGTGCCTCGCCCCGGGCGAGCGGATCCTCCCGCTCCCGGTGAGCACGGGCGGCGAGCCCGACCTCTGGCAGGTGGCGGCGGACTTCCGCTTCCGGATGGCGGGCGGCTACGTGGTCGCGCGTCCGCCCCCCGCGTTCCTGACGCCGACGAGGATCGCGTGGGTCGCGCTCGGGGCCCGGGTGCCGCCGAGCGACGTCGGACGGCTCCGGGCCTACATCCGCGACAAGGGCGTGACGACCGTCGTCGTCGACGCCGGGCAGGCGCACTTCTGGTCGGCCGCGCTCGACCGCATCGCGACGCCGGAGCCGGTCGGCGGCGTCGTCCTCTACCGCATCCGCTCGTCACCGGGCGCGTGCCCCACGCGCTAGCCTGGCCGCGAGCTGCTTCGCTCGAGCCGTTGCGCGCGACTACGTGACCTGGTCGCGCCAGCCGGGCGGGCGCTTCTCGAGAAACGCCGCGAGGCCCTCCTGGCCCTCGTCGCTCGTGCGGCGCTCGGCGATCCAGCGCGCGGTCTCGGCGCCGTCGGGACGCTCGCGGACCAGTCGCTTCGCCCAGCGCGCGGCGTGCGGGCCGGCGGAGAGGAGCTCGCCGACGACGCGTTCCACCGCGGCGTCGAGGTCGGCCGCGACCTCGTGCACGAGGCCGATCCGGAGCGCGGTCCCCGCGTCGAACCGCTCTCCCGTCAGGAAGTAGCGCCGCGCCGCGCCCGGCCCGATCTTCGCGAGCGCGAACGGCGAGATCACGGCGGGGATGATCCCGAGCTTCACCTCGGAGAACGCGAACACCGCGTCCTCCGACGCGATCGCGATGTCCGCCGCCGCGACGAGCCCGGCGCCGCCGCCGAGCGCGTGGCCCTGCACCCGCGCGACGACCGGCGCGGGGCAGCCGTCGATCGCCTCGAGCATCCGTCGCAGCGCGTTCGCGTCCGCGACGTTCTCGTCGTACGAGAGCCCGGCCGACGCGCGCATCCAGTCGACGTCGGCACCGGCGGAGAAGCTCTTCCCCTCGCCGGCGAGGACGACTGCGCGTGCGCGGCCGACGTCGACGAACGCCTCCGCGAGCTCGGCGATGAGCGCCGCGTCGAACGCGTTGCGACGGTCGGGCCGCGCCAGCGTGATCCGCAGGACCGGCCCGTCGCGCTCGACGGTGAGAGCTGCCACGGCGGAAGCCTATGCGTGCGAGGCGACGAGCTTCGCCGCTGCGCCGCGCTCCGGCCATGCGAGCGTCACGACGAGCGCGACGACGGCGAGGTCGCGCGCGAGCATGAGCCACGACCACGGCGTCGCGTAGTCGAGCGCGAGCGCCCAGTAGTGGTGCGGGACCCACGCCTGTGTCAGCAGGAGCGCCGCGCCGAGGAGCGCCGACGCGACGAGCCCGCGGCGGCCGCGCACGAGCGGGACGAGCGGCATGAGCCAGATCAGGAACTGCGGCGAGAAGACCTTCGAGAAGGCGACGCAGACGGCGACCGTCGCGGCGGACGCGAGGATCAGCGCCTCGGCGTCCGGCTCGGGCCGCCGCGCGAAGCCGACCCAGATCGACGCGACGAGCGCGATCACGAGCACCGTGGAGACCGTTCCCACCGCGTCCGCCGTCGACCCGGCGAGGTTCTGCGAGCCGTGCGTCGTGACTGTGTGCAGCGTGACGCCGCCGGCATGGTGGAGCGCCATCAGCGTCGCGGCGCCGAGGCTCTCGACCTGGAGCGGCCGCCGCAGCTGCGCGGTGAGGCTGTGCCAGACACCGCCGGGCGCGAGCACCGCGAACGGCACGAAGCACGCGACGACGGTCGCCGCGAACGACACCGAGCCGGCGAACGCGGGGTGCCGCCCGCGGCGCTGCCACACGTACGCGAGGAGCAGCGGCGCGAGCACGACGGGCCACAGCTTCGCCGCGAATCCGAGCCCGAGCAGCACACCGCCGACGCTCGCTCGCCCGCGCAGCACCGCCGCGAGCGCGCCGACCGCGAGCGCAGCCGGCCAGAGGTCGAAGCGCGTGTCGAACAGCGCGCCGAGCGCGAGCGGCGCGATCGCGACGAAGCCGAGGGCGAAGATGACTCGGCTCGGCTCGGCGTCGACCGCGTCGAGGACGAGCGCCGCGGCGACGAGGCAGGCGACACCGCTGAGGAACATCACGACCGCGAACGACGTCCCGTAGCTCCAGGGCAGCGCGGCCGGCGCGAGGAACGCGACGAGCGCGGCCGGCGGGTACTCGAGGCGGAAGTCGCGGTACGGGACGCGCCCCGCGGCGATCGCCTGCTCGTCGCGGTGATAGCCGCCGACGTCGGTGAGCGCGCCGCGTGCGTACCAGCCGGCGTGGTGGACGAGCACGAAGGAGCCTGCGAGCAGCGCGGCCGCGACGACGAGGGTCGCGGCCCACCCGCGGCGGCTCACTCGACGTCGAACTCCTCTGCGATGTCCGGTTCCTTGCCGATCAGCTCCAGCAGGAAGCCGAGATCGGGCAGCTCGTCCTCGAAGCTGATCAGTCCGAGCCGCTCCTGCGGCTCGTTCGAGATCCACCGGTCGTCGTAGGCCAGCTCCGGCAGATGCTGGCGCACCTCCGCCAACGTCGTCTTCGAGTCGGCGAGGCTCCAGATCAGAACGCGCGCGATCAGAACGGGCCTCGCGGCTCGTAGCTGCCCTTGCGCGCGCCGATCGCGATGAACGTCATCCCGTCGGGGCCGGCGACGGGGCAGCGCGTCGTCTCCGGGTCGAAGCGCAGCATCGAGCCCTCGCGGACGGGCACCTCCTCGCCGTCGACGCGCCAGATCCCCGAGCCGCGCACGACGACGTTGACCTCCTCCTGCGCCGAGTCCGACTCGTCGTGCTCGACGCCCTCCGCGCCGGCGGGGAGGGCGAACCAGTTGATGCCGAACGCCTCGACGCCGAGCGCGCGGCGCGTGAAGCGGACGGCGCCGGTGCGTCCGCCCGGCTCGACCTCGTCGACGTTGATCACGGTGTAGCCCATCGGTCTCCTCTCACATGCGGAACACGCCGAACGTCGTCTCGGGGATCTCCGCGTTCAGGGACGCGGCGATCCCGAGTGCAAGCACGCGCCGCGTGTCGAGCGGGTCGATGATCCCGTCGTCCCACAGCCGTGCCGTCGAGTAGTACGCGTTGCCCTCGCGCTCGTACGTCTCGCGGATCTCGTCCTCGTCGACGTCGCCGACAATCGAGAGGACTGTCGCCGCCTGCTCGCCGCCCATGACGGAGATCCGCGCGTTCGGCCACATCCACAGCTGCCGCGGCGCGTACGCACGGCCGCACATCGCGTAGTTCCCCGCGCCGAACGAGCCGCCGACGACGACGGTGAACTTCGGCACCGCGGCGTTCGCGACCGCCATCACGAGCTTCGCACCGTCGCGCGCGATCCCGCCTGCCTCGTACTCGAGCCCGACCATGAAACCGGTCACGTTCTGGAGGAAGACGAGCGGGATCCTCCGCTTGCAGCAGAGCTCGACGAAGTGCGCGCCCTTCTGCGCCGACTCCGCGAAGAGGACGCCGTTGTTCGCGAGGATCCCGACGGGGAATCCCTCGATGCGCGCGAAGCCGGTGACGAGCGTCTCGCCGTACAGCTGCTTGAACTCGTGGAAGCGCGAGCCGTCGACGATGCGCGAGATCAGCTCGCGCGCGTCGACCTGGTGGCGGAAGTCCTCGGGCACGAGCCCGTAGAGCTCGGCGGGATCGGCGGCGGGCGGCTCCGGATCGGCGAGCGCCCACGGCGCGTCGGGCCGTCGCGTGTGGAGGTTGCGGACGATGTCGCGCGCGATCGCGAGCGCGTGCTCGTCCGACGCCGCGTAGTGGTCGGCGACGCCGGAGCGGCGCGCGTGCACGTCGGCGCCGCCGAGCTCCTCGGCCGTCACGTCCTGTCCGGTCGCCGCCTTCACGAGCGGCGGGCCGCCGATGAAGATCGTCCCGGTGCCGCGGACGATGATCGTCTCGTCGCTCATCGCCGGCACGTACGCGCCGCCCGCCGTGCACGAGCCCATCACCGCCGCGATCTGCGGGATCCCCTTCGCGGACATCTGCGCCTGGTTGAAGAAGATCCGCCCGAAGTGGTCACGGTCGGGGAACACCTCCGCCTGGAGCGGGAGGAACGCGCCGCCCGAGTCGACGAGGTAGAGGCACGGCAACCGGTTCTGCTCCGCGACCTCCTGCGCGCGGAGGTGCTTCTTCACCGTGAGCGGGAAGTACGAGCCGCCCTTGACGGTCGCGTCGTTCGCGACGACGACGCACTCGCGTCCCTCGACGACGCCGACGCCGGTGACGATGCCGGCGCCCGGCGCCTGGCCGTCGTAGAGCTCCCACGCCGCGAGCGCGTTCAGCTCGAGGAACGCCGTGTCGGGGTCGACGAGACGGTCGATCCGCTCGCGCGCCGTCAGCTTGCCGCGGGAGCGGTGCCGCTCGACCGCCGCGTCGCCGCCGCCGCGCGCGACCTCGGCCGTCCGCTCGCGCAGCTCGGCGACGAGGGCCGCCATCCGCTCGTGGCGCCGGGAGAACTCCTCGGAGTCGCGGTCGAGCTGCGACGTCAGGACCGCCATCGCACCGGAGCCTACCGTCGTCGTCGGCCCGTACGCTTGTTCGGCATGAGCGTGCCGGGCATCGTCGCGCACCTCGACCTCGACGCGTTCTACGCCGCCGTCGAGGAGCTCGAGGACCCGTCGCTGCGCGACCGGCCGCTCGTCGTCGGCGGCGACCCGCGCGGGCGCGGCGTCGTCGCGACCGCGAACTACGCCGCGCGGCGCTTCGGCATCCATTCGGCGATGAGCGCGGCCGAGGCGCTCCGGCGCTGCCCGGCCGCGGTCTTCGTCCGCCCGCGGCACTCGCTGTACCGCGAGTACTCGCGCCACGTCTGGTCGACGGTGCGCGGGATCGTGCCGACCGTCGAGCAGACCGGGCTCGACGAGGGCTACCTCGACCTCGGCGAGGTCGCGGCCGACTTCCTCGAGGCACGCGTCGTCGCGGAGGCGGTGCAGACGGCGGTGCGCGCGGCGACGAGCCTCACGTGCTCGCTCGGGGTCGCGCCGTGCAAGGTCGTCGCGAAGGTCGGGAGCGACGCGCGGAAGCCGGGCGGCCTGCTCGTCGTCGTGCCCGGACAGGAGGCGTCGTTCCTCGCGCCGTTCGACGTCCGGCGGCTTCCCGGCGTCGGCCCGAAGGCGGAGGAGCGGCTGCGTGTCGCCGGCGTCGGCACGGTCGGCGCGCTCGCGGCGCTCGACGACGCCGAGCTGCGCCGGCTGCTCCCCGGCAGCGTCGGGACGCTCCTGCGCGACCGCGCGCGCGGCATCGACCCGCGCGGCCTCGAGCTCGACGTCGAACGGATCTCGATCAGTGTCGAGAACACGTTCGAGCGCGACCTCGTCGACCGCGAGCGTCTCCACGACGAGCTGCGCGGGATGGCGCGCGAGGTCGCGGAGCATCTCCAGCGGACCGGCCGCACCGCGCGGACGGTGACGACGAAGCTCCGTTACGCCGACTTCTCGATCCGCAGCCGCTCGACGTCCCTCGCTGTCGGGATCGACGATCCGGAGCAGATCGCCGGCCTCGCGTGCCGGCTCCTCGACCGGGGCCTGCGCGACCGCCCCGGCGCCCTCCGGCTCGTCGGCGTCGGCGTCTCCGGGCTCGCGGACTACAGGCAGCTGGCGCTCACCGGTCTGTAACCACGCCGCCGTCGACCTTCGGTACCGTGGGTCCGTGCGCCGCACCCTGCTTCTCGCACTCCCGCTCGCGGCGCTCGCCGTCGCGGCGGCACCGGTGGGCGCCGGCGCAGCTTCGGCGAAGAGCTGCCGGATCGACGTCGTCCACCATCACGACCAGGCCGTGTTCGGGCACTTCCCGACGCTCGCGCTCGCGAAGGCGTACAAGAAGAAGGCTGCCGCGGTCGACTTCTCCGGGCTGAAGATCGAGAACGACGGCTGCGGCGACTTCGAGGTGATGATCGACGGCGCCGACAATCCGGCCGACCGCGGGTCGTTCTCGGTCGAGGCACAGCGGGCTGGGTTCCCGGTCACGTTCCGGCAGCTCGGGCCGGTGCTCGGGAAGAGCAAGGGCAAGACGTACGGCGTGTTCGGCACCTTCCGCACGCTGACCGCCGCGAACGCGCTCGCCTGGCGTCTTGCCACCGTGAACTTCCGCTACATCGACATCGCGTACGCGAACGGCAGGTGGCTCGTCGTGATGCCGCAGGTGCCGATCAAGAACGCGCTGTCGATCGCGCAAGAGGTGAACAAGGCCGGATTCCACATCGCGTTCGAGCCGTGAGATGGGGGAGGACATGAGCACATCGACGAACATGTGGTCGTTCCCGGAAGGGGCGGTCGGCCACGACCAGAGCTGCAAGGGCTACGAGGTCGACGGCACCGACGGCCCGGTCGGCACGGTGTCCTGGTGCGACTACGCGCCCGGCGAGGCGTACCTCGTCGTCTCGTACAAGCACCACCTCAAGGAGAAGCACCACGTCGTCCCCGCGGGCGCGGTCGCGACCGTCGACCACGACGCGAAGACGGTCACGCTGAAGGTCAGCGCCGAGGACGTGCGCTCGACGCCGGAGCACCACGACCCCGAGGGGCAGGTCGACTGGGACCAGGTGAACCAGTTCGAGCGCGGCATGCTCGGCGGCGGCTTCACCTGGCCGTACACTGACGTGTAGCCATGCACGTCGGCGACCCCGAGCGGACGCGCGCCACCGATGCCCTTCGCCGGCACTACGTCGACGGGCGGCTCACGGACGTCGAGCTCGAGGAGCGGGTCGGCGTCGCGCTCGCAGCGCGGACGCGGAACGATCTCCGGGCGTCGCTTGTCGGCCTGCCGCGCGGGATCGCCGTCGACGCGACGGGGATCGTCCGTCGAGCGCTCGTGATCGTCGCCGCGGTCGGCGCCTGGTGCTTCATCTCGTCGCTGCTGCTCGTCGCATTCGTCGCGACGCTCGCCGTCGCCGGCGCGTCGGCGGGCGTCTTCATCGGCTTCCCGCTCGCCTGGCTCGCGCTGACCGCGCTGCTCTACCGCGCGGCGGCGCGCTGAAGGGCCGGACCCGCCTCCAAGCAAGAGAGGCGGCCCCGGCCTGCCGAAGGGATCGGCAGCCGGGCCGCGCGCCTCAAGGGCGTGCGGCGCACCCCGCTTGCTCGCCGGGGCACGCCGCAGCACCGGCACCGCCCTTGGGGGAAGGGGACGGTGCTCCGTCCAGCGTACGACAGCAGGGCCGGGGCGTCTCGGTGGCGGGAGCTCGATGGTGCGCCGCAGTCCCCCGGCGAGCTCCCGCCTCCGTTGCGTGGGTCAGCCCCCGCCGCATCGAAGCCCAGGCTCCAGGCGGCTCGACTGAATCACAGGCCTCGTCGGTTCACCCATCACCCTTTCGAGGGATCCCCGGGACACTTCATCTGACGGCCACGGCCCGCTAGTGTCCCGAGTTGCGTGTCCGACCGGCGCTCGACCGACTCCCCGAGCCTCGCCCCTTCCGCCGTCGGCGAACGGGTGCGGCGGCTGCGGATCGCCCGCGGGCTGACCCAGGCCGAGGTCGCCCGGGACAAGTTCACGAAGGAGTACGTGAGCCAGATCGAGCGCGGCCGCGCGCGGCCGACGCCGCGCACCCTCGACTGGCTGGCCGAGCGGCTCGGCGTCGAGCGCGCGTTCCTCGAGACCGGCACCTCGTCGGAGGAGGCGGACCGCGCGACGGGCCTCGTCGTCCGGGCGGAGGCGGCCGTCGCGTCCGGCCGCTACGACGAGGCGCTCGCGTGCCTCGACGAGGCAGGACCGGCGGATCGGCTGCAGCCCGAGCTCGGGCTCCGCGCGCTGCTCGCGGAGGCGTCGGCGCGCACCGCGACCGGCGAGATCGAGCCGGCGCTCGACGTCCTCGTCCGCGCGCGCGACCTGGCCGAGAGCCCTGCGTTCGGCGACGTCGACCGCGCCCGCGTCCTCTTCGCGATGGGCCGCTGCCGCTACAAGCTCTCGTCGATCACGACCGCGCTCGCGCTGTTCGGCGAGGCGCTCGACCTCGTCCGCCGCTCCGGCGGCGCCGACGACCGGCTCGTGTCGAACGTCCTCCGCTGGCGCTCGCGCTGCTACCGGCGCCAGCGCGACTGGCAGGCGGCGCGCGAGGACGTCGAGCGGGCGCTCGAGCTCGCGATCGCGCTCGGCGACCGGCGCGAGATGGCGCATGCGTACTTCCAGGCGTCGATCGTCGCCGACCGCGACGGCAAGTGGATCCTCGCGCGCTCGTACGCCGAGCGGGCGATGACCCTCTACGAGGAGCAGAACGACCGGCGCAACGTCGGCAAGCTCCTCAACAACCTCGGCGCGCTGAACTTCCTGCTCGGCAACAGCGAGGAGGCGGTGGGGCAGCTCACCTCCGCCGTCGGCGTCGCGCTCGAGACCGGCAGCGACGTCGACGCCGCGCAGGCCGAGTCGTCGCTCGCGCAGGTGCACCTCCGCTCCGGCGACCTCGCCCGGGCGGAGGAACAGGCGCGCCACGCGCTCGCGCTGCTCGCGGACAGGGTCGACTTCCTCGACGAGATCGGCAACACGCAGCTCGTGCTCGGCCGCGCGCTGCTCGGGCAGGGGCGCCTCGACGAGGCGGAGGCGGTGTTCGCCGCGGCGGAGTCGACGTTCGACCAGCTCTCCTCCGGCGGCCACCGCGCGTCGGCGTGGACGGCACAGGCCGAGCTCGCCGTGGCGCGCGGCGACACCGAGCGCGCGCTGTCGCTCTACCGCCGCGCAGCGGAGACGCTCCAGGAGCTGCGGTTCTGATGAAGCGGCTCGCCGTTCTCTGCGCCGTCGTCGCCGCGCTCGCCGGCTCCGGCACCGCGCGTGCCGTCACCGTCCCGGCGCCGGTGACGCCTCCCGGCACTGCCCTGACACAGCCCGGCGGCCCGTCGGACGGCCCGGATCTCGACGGCGTCTGCCCGGCGCTCGGCATCGCCGGGGTGTCGGACGGCCCGGATCTCGACTGACGCAGGCCGGAGCCGCGAGAGCGGCCTCTCGGGACCCGGCCTCCGTGAACGCGAACGACGGCTGACCCGTGTGCGCGCCACATCTGTCCCGAAGACCGTCGCACGCGACGTGACGCACCCGTTCGCCGGGCAAGTATCGCGGCTAGACCTTCCGATTGCGACCTGGTAATACTCGGCGGGACGGGCGGCCCCGTCCAAATCCCCTATCCCCCTAGGAGGACGGGTTGGCAGTCCGTCGATTCGCTTCGTTACGGAACTCTGCGTGGGTCAGCCCCAGGGAACGAGGTCGCAACGCGACCGATGACCTCCGCATCCGGTCGCATCCGGAGCGGGCCCGTTCCCAGCGCGAGTTCGAAGCGGATCCGGTGTGACGTCCGGGCGCGGCAGCTCAC
>DATJOZ010000149.1:0-14403 GCA_035506655.1 Gaiellaceae bacterium | reverse complement strand
GACGAACTCGTACCGCCGGCTCGTGCCCGGCTACGAGGCGCCGGTGAACCTCGCCTACTCGTCGCGGAACCGGTCGGCGTGCATCCGCATCCCGATGTACAGCGAGTCGCCGAAGGCGAAGCGGCTCGAGTTCCGCTGTCCGGACGCGCTCGCGAACCCGTACCTCGCGTTCTCGGCGATGCTGATGGCGGGCCTCGACGGGATCGAGCAGGGCCTCGACCCGGGCGAGCCCGCGGACTTCGACCTGTTCGAGGAGGAGCACGACATCCGGACGGTCCCGGGCTCCCTCGACGAGTCGCTCGCGGCGCTCGAGGCCGACCACGAGTTTCTCCTCAAGGGCGGCGTCTTCAGCGAGGAGCTGATCCGGACCTGGATCGACTGGAAGCGCGAGAACGAGGTCGATGCCGTCCGGCTGCGGCCGCACCCGATGGAGTTCTCGCTCTACTACGACGCGTAGGGAGCTGAGTGACGGTGGCGGTCACCACCGTCGCCGTGCGAGACCTGCGGCCGGGGGACCGGCCGCAGGTCTCCGCGGTCTAGGCTCGCGTGATGCGCGTGCAGTTCGTCGACTGCCGGTGGGAGCTCGGTGCGCCCGGGCGCGGGCGGGAGCTGTACCGCGCCGGGCACGTGCCGGGCGCGGCGTTCCTCGACGTCGACGATGACCTTTCGGACCTGTCGGTCCCGGATCAGGGCCGGCACCCGCTGCCGTCCGCGGAGCGGTTCGCGGCGGCGGCGTCGCGCGCGGGGATCGAGGCGGGCGTCCTCGTCGTCGCGTACGGCTCGCTCGGCGGCGCGGAGCGGCTGTGGTGGCTGCTCCGGCACTTCGGCCACGACGACTGCGCCGTGCTGCTCGGCGGGATCGACGCGTGGGGCGGGCCGCTGCGGAGCGGCGAGGAGGAGATCGCGGCGGCGTCGTTCGAGCCCCGCGAGCGCGAGGGCGACACGATCGCCGCCGAGGAGCTCGCCCGCCGGCTCGCCGACCCCGCCCTCGTGCTCGTCGACGCGCGCACGGCGAACCGCTGGCGCGGCGAGCCGAATCCGATCGACGATCCGCCCGGGCGGATCCCGGGCGGGCTCAGCGCCCCGTGGGCGGAACCGCAGCCGCCGCTCCCGGAGGGGGAGCTCGTCGCGTACTGCGGCTCCGGGATCACCGCCTGCGTCACCCTCCACCGCGCCTGGCTCGCGGGCCGCGAGGGGAGGCTCTATCCGGGCTCGTGGAGCGACTGGTCGGCGCGCGGCCTGCCGCTCGAGAGGTCGTAGCGCCTTCGGCTGCGACGGTCTCCGGCTCTCGTCGCGCGGGAGTCGGAGCGTCGACACCCTCCGCTACGAGGCCGAGTAGGTCACCGTCACCGTTGCGTCGATCTCCTGGGTGCCCGGCTCGATCGGGACGGAGCCCGAGGCGTCCGGCGCTTTCGCGGCGGCTCCCCAGACGACCGGGGTCGGCGAGCTGCCCTCGACGACCGTCTGCACGTCGCCGAGCTGGAGGCCGGCGGCGTCCGCGAGCGCCGACGCCTTCGCCTTCGCGTTCGCGACGGCGTCCTTCAGCGCGGCGGCGTAGAGCGCGTCCTGGTCCGAGACGGCGAGGCTCGGGCCGGAGACGCCGGTCGCGCCGGCCTTGACGGCGGCGTCGACGACGGCGCCCGCGCGGTCGAGCGGAACGGTGGCGGAGACGCTGCTGGAGGCGGCGTAGCCGACGATCTTCGTGCCGTCCTGGGAGGTCTGCGGGTCGAGCGAGACCTCGGTGGTCTGGAGGTCGGCCGCGGCGACGCCGGCGTTCTTCAGGGCGTCCACGACCGCCTGGGCCACGTCCGCGTTGGACGAGAGCACCGCCGAGGCGGTCGCCGCGCGCGTGTCGACGGAGAAGCTGAACGAGGCGCGGTCGGGAGTCGCGGTGACGGAGCCGTTGCCGGTGACGGTGATCGTCCGGCCGGTGGAGGCGGGCGCCGTCGCGCTGTGCCCGAGATGGGGCTGCGCCACGCCCGCGATCGCGGCGGCCACGAGCAGCAGCCCCGCGAGCAGGAGGGTTCGTCGGAATCGGTTCATGCGCCGTATACGGCGCCGACCCCTCCGATCGTCACACGGTCAGGCCGCGGCGGTGCCGAGCTCGCCGAGGTACGGCGTCCACCCCTGCGGGATCCGGGGCGCCGCGAGCTTGATGAACAGCACCGGCGCCGGCGGCCGCGGCACGCTCCGCAGCTCCATCCCGACCTGCTCCGGCGTCCGGTCGCCCTTGCGCAGGTTGCACGGCGCGCAGGCGGTGACGACGTTCTCCCAGATCGACTCGCCCCCCTTCGACCGCGGGATGACGTGGTCGAGCGTGAGCCGGCCGCCCGAGGTGCCGCAGTAGACGCACTTCCACCCGTCCCGGGCGAACAGCGCCCGCCGGGAGATCTTCCGCTGGATCGCCCGCGGCACCCGCACGTAGTGGAGGAGCCGGATCACGTGCGGCCAGATGAAGCTCCCCGAGGCCGATCGCAGCGGCTTGTCCAGCCGCTCGACCACCTCGGCCTTCCCCTTGTAGACGAGCACGTGCGCCCGCCTCGTCGAGCAGACGTTGAGCGGCTCGTAGCTCGCATTCAGCACCAGAACGTGCTGCACGCGCCTCAAAATACCAGCGAGAACCGAGGTCCAGGCCCTTTCAGGACGACATGGCCCTCTCCACGGCCTCCAGCTCTTCCGGCGACAACGCCACGGTGGCGTGGCCGCGGTCGAGCTCCTTCACGTAGATCCGGGCGTAGTCGCGGCCCTGGATGGCGCTGAGGACGACGCCGGTGCGGGCCGAGTCGAGGAGCGCCACCGACGCCGACTGGTGGCCGCCGGTGTTCTCGTAGGCGTCGTAGCGGACGATCGCCGTCTTCGAGACCGTCTCGTCCACCCGGCGGTCGACCCGGGCGAGCGCGGCGGCGACCTCGTCCATCGCCTTGTGGACGTCGTCGATCCGGCCCTGGAGCGTCACCGCGAAGTCGACGAGGTCGGCCTTGCCGCCGCCGAGCAGGACGAGCTGCGCCGCCCGGACGCGCCGGAGCTTGCGGTAGAGGACGGCGACGAGGACGAGCGCGACCGCTGCGGCGATCGCGGCGCCGATCGCGATCCACGCGGCGACCGAGGCGCTGACGTGCATGGGCCGAGCCTAACCCAGCGTGAAGAAGACGGGGTAGACCGCCTTGTTGTTCGCCGTGTTGATCTCGCCGGCGACGGCGCCGACGTACGCGGTGATCGTCACCTTGCTCCCGAACGCGCTCGTCGGCAGCTGGAGGTTCCCGCAGGTGACCGACCTCTGCTGGGCGGGCTGGATCACGAGCACGCGCTTGTGGCAGACGATCGGCGAGCCGCTGCCGGCGGCGATGGTCAGCGTCACCGGGACGTTGACCTCCTGGAAGTCGCCCGAGTTCTCGATCGTCACCTGGAAGGAGAGGTCGGACGAGACCTTCACCGTCGTCGGCGACGTCGTCGACAGGTCGACGCCCTGCGGGATCGCGCGCGTCGAGACGATCTGGTCGCCGTGCTTCCCGCTCGGCGTCCCGCCCGTCGAGGCGCCGTGGAGGTTGTTGTAGACGATCGTGAAGGCGCGGGCGCTGACGAGGTCGGGGTTGGTGACGAAGACGGACTTCGGCACGACGACGCCGGTCACGCCGACGGCCTTCAGCTGCTGCGTCGCCGGCAGCCGGAAGAGCTGCTCCCAGACGACGTCGCTCGCGCTGAGCAGCGCCGCCTGCGCGGTCAGCGCGTTCGCGGCCGTCGTCGCGTCCCGCATCGAGGCCGGGTCGGCGAAGGCGTTGGCGAGGCCCGCCAGGCCCTTCGCGCGGAGCGTGACCGCGTTGATCAGGTTCTGGTGGATCGAGCGGAGCGGCCCGGGCGGGCGGATCCGCTGCGCCTCGTCGTACGCCTGCTGCTCCTGCTGCGCGTACTGCTCGAGCGCCGTCTCGATCTGGGACTGCTTCAGCGTCCCGGCGGCCGCGAGCTTGTTCGCGAACGACGCGCCGAGCTGCCGGTCGGACCGGGCGATCCCGGACACCTTGTCCATGTACGACTGGTACTCGGCCTGCTTGCTCTGCCCCTGGCACGAGCTGATCCAGGAGACGAGCACGACGACGAGGACGATCGCGATCGCGACCAGCCCGGCGAGGCGGACGAGCGGCACGACGCCGGTGGACTGCCGCGGCCGGTTCGGCCCGTCGCCGCCGCCGCTGCCGCGACCACCCAGGCCGCGCCGCGGCGAGGCCTCCTGGGTCTCGGGCTCGTCGAAGAAGTCGAAGTGGATGTTCTCGTCGTCGTGCGTGCTCACGGCGTCGGGAAACCTTACTCCGCGCCATCGTCGGCCCGGCACGAGAGGAGAGTCCGGCCCGGCCGCCAACCTGTACGGGGCGTATGTCGAACGCCGCGCTTGCGCTGGAGGGAAACGGTCTCGTGCTCGGGCGCTACCGGCCGCTGCGCCCGCTCGGGACGGGCGGATCCGGCTCGGTCTGGCTCGCCCGGGACGAGCAGAACGGGCTCGACGTCGCCCTGAAGATCGTCGCCCGCGAGGGGAAGGCGGCTGCGCGCGCCGAGCGCGAGGCCCACGCGGCCGCGCGGCTCCGCCATCCGAGCTGCCTCCGCGCGTACGCGTTCGCGCGCGACCCGCGCCACGTCTACATTGCGTACGAGTTCGTCCCGGGCCGGACCTTCCGCGAGGCGATGCGCGCGGGCGAGCTGGACGACGCGGCCGCGATCGAGGCGTGCGCGCAGATCTGCGACGGCCTCGCGCACGCGCACCGCGCCGGGATCCTCCACCGCGACGTGAAGCCGTCGAACGTCCTGCTCGCGGACGGCGACCGGATGTCGGCGCGGCTCCTCGACTTCGGGCTCGCGCGGATGGCCGAGGCGGAGACGCTGACGGCGCAGGGCGACGTGCCGGGCACGCTCGCGTACATCGCGCCGGAGCGGCTCGCCGGCGAGGACGCGACCGAGGCGGCGGACGTGTGGTCGGTCGGCGTGATGCTCTGGGAGGCGCTCGCCGGGCGCCATCCGTTCTGGCAGACCTCGATGCTCGAGACGGCGCGCGCGATCGAGGCCGGCGCGCCGCCGCTCGAGCAGCTTCGGCCCGACCTGCCGAAGGGGATGCTCCAGCTCGTCGACCGCTCGCTCTCGCCGAACCCGTCGCGGCGGCCGTCCGCGGCCGCGCTCGCGGCGTCGCTGCGCGGAGCGGCCGCGCCGCGGAGGCGGAAGCGCTCGCGCGGCGGCGGGACGGCGGCGACGCTCGACGTCGCGGTCCCCGCACAGGCGGGCCGCGTCGCGGCCGCCGCGCTCGCCGGGCTCTTCGCGGGCGGCGCGACGGCGTTGATGCCGTTCTTCCCGCACGGCTGGCCGATCGGGCTCGCCGTCGCCGCGGCGGCCGCGTCGCTGTACCGCGAGCGGCTCGGGCTCGCGGTCGCGCTCGCGACGCCCGTGCTCCCGCTCGGCAACGTCTCGCTCGGGCTCGCCGTCGTGTACGCGGCGCTGGCGGCGCTCTGGCTCGCGCTCTTCTGGAAGGAGCCGCGCGGCGGCCTCTTGTTCATCCTCGGGCCACCCGCGGCCGCGGTCTCGCTCCTGCCGCTCTTCCCGCTCGCGACGCTCGGGCTGCGTGCCTGGCACCGTCGCGCCGCGCAGGCCGCGGCCGCGGTGCTCGTCGCCGCGCTCGTCGCGGGCGTCCGCCACACGGGCCTGCCGCTGACGGGAGCGCGCGCGCCGCTCGGGATCGGCGTCACGGGAGCAGGCGACCCGCTCGACGTCGCAGGCTCGCTCGTCCGCGCAGCCGCGGCACAGCCGGGGCTGCTGCTCGAGGCGGCGGCGCTCGCCGCGGTCGCCGCGCTGCTCCCCGCCGCGGTCGCGCGCGGCCGCTGGGGCGCCGCCGGCCTCGGCGCGCTGATGCTCGTCGCGACGCTCCTCCCCGTCCCCGCCGCTGCGGCGCTGCCCCTCGTCCTCGCCGCCTGGATCACGGCCGCCGCCGTCGCGCTCCGCGCGGGCACCTGACCGGCTCTCCGGCCGGTCGGTCGAGCTACATTCAGGCGCGACGCCCATGCTGAGAGGGATCGAGCAGAAGATCGAATCGCTCTTCGAGGGCGTCTTCGGCCGCGCCTTCCGGACGAACGTCCAGCCGGTCGAGCTCGCGCGGAAGCTCGCGAAGGAGATGGACGACCACCGCACGGTCTCCGTCAGCCGGACGTACGTCCCGAACGAGTACACCGTCTACCTCTCGAGCGTCGACCGGGAGCAGTTCGAGGCGTACGAGCAGTCGCTGCTCGGCGAGCTCGAGGAGTACATCGTCGAGCACGCGAAGCGCGAGAACTACGCGTTCCTGAGCCCGCCGCTCGTGAAGCTCGAGACGGACGACGACCTCGGCCGCGGCGAGTTCGGGATCTCGACGCGCGTGATCCAGCCGCGCAAGGACAAGCCGACGCCGCCGTCCGCGCCGGTCGCGCCGCCGCTCCCCGCGTCGGAGACCGTCGTCTACCGGCCGCCGGCGGAGGAGCCGGACGAGCCCTCCGCGGCGATGCCCGTCGTCGTCGAGCCGCGCGACATCGCCGTCCTCTCGTGGAACGGCCGCCGCCACCGCATCACCTCCGACCGCACGACCCTCGGCCGCTCGCGCGACTGCGACCTCCTCGTCGAGGACCCGAACGTGTCGCGGCGCCACGCCGAGCTCGTCCGCGAGGGCTCCGCGTACTGGATCGTCGACCTCGACTCGACGAACGGCGTCGAGGTGAACGGGAAGCCCGCACGGCGGGCGAAGCTCGAGGAGGGGGACACCTTCGTCGTCGGGGAGACCGAGATCGCGTTCTCGACGGAGCCGGAGTAGGTGTAGCCCCGTGTTGCTCGCCTCGACGGCGCTCGAGGAGGCGCTGCTCGTCCTCAAGATCGCGTTCCTCGTCCTCCTCTACCTCTTCATCTGGCGGATCGTGAAGACCGCGGCGGGACGCGACGCGAAGCCGCCGCAGGAGAGCGTCATCCTCCGCCCGCAGGAGCTCGCCGAGCTCGGGATCGAGCCGCCGCCCCCGCCGCCGCGCCGCGCGGAGCCGAAGCTGACGGTGCTCGCGAGCCCGGCGCTCGGGGAGGGCCTCGAGATCAAGGTCGACTCGTCGCCGCTCACCGTCGGCCGCGGCGAGGAGTGCGGCGTCTCGATCGAGGGCGACGAGTTCGCGTCGTCGCTCCACGCGCGCTTCGAGCCGCGCCGCGACGGGATGTGGCTCCACGACCTCGGCTCGACGAACGGGACGTTCGTGAACGGCGAGCGGATCGACGGGCCGCGGCATCTCGCGGGCGGCGACGTCGTCACCGTCGGCGAGACCGACCTCAGGTTCGACGAATGAGCGTGTCCGCGTTCACCGCAGCGACCGACACCGGACGCAAGCGGCGCCGCAACGAGGACGCGTACGTCGTCGCGCCGCCGCTCTTCGCCGTCGCCGACGGGATGGGCGGCGCGCAGGCGGGCGAGGTCGCGTCGAAGCTCGCGGCCGCCGCGGTCGAGGACACGGACGTCGGCCAGCTCGGCGGCGTCGAGCGCGTCGAGTCGCTCTTCCAGGAGGCGAACCGGCGCGTCTACGAGGCGTCGACGGCCGACCCGACCGTCTCCGGCATGGGGACGACGATGACCGTCGCGCTCGTCGAGGGCGCCTCCGTCGCGATCGGCCACGTCGGCGACTCGCGCGCGTACCTCGTCCGCGGCGGACGCATGGAGCAGCTGACGGACGACCACTCGCTCGTCGCCGAGCTGATGAAGAGCGGGAAGCTCTCGCCCGAGGAGGCGGAGACGCACCCGCAGCGCGCCGTGATCACGCGCGCGCTCGGCACCGATCCCGACGTCGACGTCGACGCGTTCGCCGTCCCGGCGCAGGACGGCGACGTGTTCCTCATCTGTTCGGACGGACTGACGACGATGGTCGACGACGAGAACATCCTCGAGCTCGTCGAGCAGAACGGCGACGACCTCGCCCGCGCGGCGAAGGCGCTCGTCGCCGAGGCGAACAAGCACGGCGGCGAGGACAACATCACCGTCGTCGCGTTCCGCATCGCGGACGTCGGCGACGCGCCGACGAGCGCGACGATGACGCTGCCCGCCGCCGGGCCCGAGCCCGAACCGGCTTCCGCGCCGCCTCCGCCTCCGCCCTCGGGCTCGCGCAGCGTCCCGGCGCCGCGGACGCAGCCGGCGGAGTCGCGCGTGCGGATCGCGATCACGATGGCGGTGCTGCTCCTCGTCGCGGTGCTGCTCGTCGTCTGGGGGTTCACGCGGTGAGTCTCCGGAACCGCGAGCTCGTGAACCTCGTCGCCGTCGGGCTGCTGACGGCGATCGGCTTCGCGAGCGTCTACATCGCCGAGCAGTCGAAGATCTCCGGCGCGTCGCTCACGTACGCGGCGTTCTTCCTCGCGCTCTACCTCGCGGCGCACATCGTCGCGCGCGTCGCGGTGCCGCGCGCCGACCCGTATCTCCTGCCGATCGCCGGGCTCCTGACCGCGATCGGGCTGACGGAGATCTACCGGCTCGGCCCGTCGAACGCGTTCAAGCAGGGGCTCTGGATCGTGATCGCGGTCGCCGTCTTCGCCGGGACGCTGCTCGGGCTGCGCGAGGACTACCGCGTGCTCGAGAACTACAAGTACCTCTTCGGGCTCGGCTCGCTCGCGCTCCTCTTCATGCCGCTGCTGCCGGTGATCGGCGAGACGGTGAACGGGGCGCGGCTGTGGATCCACGCCGGCGGGCTCTCGTTCCAGCCGGGCGAGCTCGGGAAGATCGCGCTGATCGTCTTCCTCGCCGGGTATCTCCGCGAGAAGCGCGAGGTGCTGGCGCAGGGGCGGCTGAAGGACTGGGGGCCCCTGCTCGTGATCTGGGGCGCCGCGATGCTCGTGCTCTTCGCGACCTCCGACCTCGGGAGCGCGCTCCTCTACTACGGGATCTTCCTCGGGATGCTCTACGTGGCGACCGCGCGGGTGACGTTCGTCGCCGTCGGCATCGGGTTGTTCCTCGCCGGCGCCGTCGCCGTCTACCAGGGGACGCCGCACGTCCGCGACCGCGTCACGAACTGGCTCCACCCGTGGACGACGCACCCCGTCTACTGCCCGTTCACCGGCGGTCAGGCGCTGCGCCAGGACTGCACGAGCTACCAGGAGGTGCAGTCGCTCTACTCGATCGCGCACGGCGGCTTCGGCGGCACCGGGCTCGGCAGCGGCACGTTCACGAACGCGCAGGGCCAGGCGATCGTCCCGGACCTGAAGACGGACTTCATCTACTCGGCGCTCGGGCAGGAGCTCGGCCTCGTCGGCGCGTCCGCGCTGCTGCTGCTCTACATGGTGTTCGTCCTGCGCGGCTTCCGGATCGCGCTCCAGGCGGACGACGGCTTCTCGAAGCTGCTCGCCGCGGGGCTGTCGTTCGGCTTCGGGCTCCAGGCGTTCATCATCGTCGGCGGGATCCTGCGCGTGATCCCGCTCACGGGCATCACGCTGCCGCTCGTCTCGTACGGCGGCTCGAGCGTCCTCTCGAACTTCCTCGTCCTCGCCGGGCTGATGCTCGTCTCCGACCGCGCGAACCGTGAGCGGGAGGGCGCGGCGTGAACCACCAGCTGCGCCGCCTCGCGCTCGTCACCGTGCTGATGCTCGCCGCGCTCGTCTTCGCGACGACGTACTGGCAGGCGTGGGCGGCCGGCGGGTTGCAGGACCGGCAGGACAACGCGATCGAGCGCGTCGTCCAGTTCACGATCAAGCGCGGGATCATCGTCCCGGAGAACCTCAAGGTGACGTTCGCGGCGAACCGCAAGGAGAAGGTCGCGGGGCAGACGCTCTACTTCCGCCGCTACCCGACGCTCGGGCTCGCCGCGCAGACCGTCGGCTACTCGACGGCGTCGCGCTCGCAGGCCGGGCTCGAGGAGTCGATGAACGACTACCTCACCGGCTCGAACACGAATCTCTCGAACGCGTGGCGGCGGCAGCTCGACCGGCTCGGCGGCGGGACGGTGAAGGGCTCGAGCCTCGTCCTGACGCTCGACCCGTCGACGCAGCGGCTCGCGCTCAAGGACCTCGGGCGGAACTGCGGCGCTGTCGTCGCGATGAACATCAGGACCGGCGCCGTGCTGGCGCTCGCGTCGTCGCCGACGTACAACCCGAACCTCATCGACAAGCCGGGCGGCTACGCGAAGGTGCTGGGCATCCGCGGCCTCTGCGGCGGCGCGTCGGCGCTCCTGAACCGGACGACCGCGGGCCTCTACGTCCCGGGCTCGACCTTCAAGATGATCACCGCCGCCGCCGCGCTCGACACCGGGAAGTTCACGCCGGCGTCGCACTTCTACGACCCGGGCTACTGCGTCGACTACGGCAAGCCCGTGTCGAACGCCGGCAACCCGGACCAGGGCGGCGTCGAGGCGTTCGGCAACGTCGATCTCTCCCAGGGGTTCGAGCACTCGATCAACTCGGTGTTCTGCAACGTCGGCAAGGCGCTCGGCGCGCGCGTGATCCTCGACTACGCGAAGCGGTTCGGCTTCTACTCGATCCCGCCGCTCGAGACGCCGGCGAACGAGCGCGCGGCGAGCGGCCTCTACGTCTACACGAAGCACGGACGCGTGCTCTACGACCCGAAGGACCAGAACCTCGTCGATGCGGGCCGGCTCGGCTTCGGCCAGGAGCGGATGCTCGTGACGCCGCTGCAGATGGCGATGGTCGCGGCGACGATCGCGAACAAGGGCGTCGTGCCGCGGCCGTACGTCGTCCAGCGGGTCGTCGGGCCGGACGGCTCGATCGTGAAGGACACGCGCTCCGAGATGCTCGGCCGCGCGATCAAGCCGCGGACGGCCGCCGAGCTGAACCAGATGATGCAGCTCGTCGTCGAGGGCGGGACGGGCACCGCCGCCCAGATTCCCGGCGTCAAGGTCGCGGGCAAGACGGGGACGGCGGAGACCGGCGTCCCGCACGTCTACACCGCGTGGTTCGTGTGCTTCGCCCCCGCCGACAACCCGCGGTACGCCGTCGCCGTCGTCCTCGAGAAGCAGTTGAACGGTTTCGGCGGCGCCGTGTCCGCACCCATCGCGAAAGACGTGCTGGAGAACCTCCTCCGTGGTCATTAGTCCCTTTACCCTTACGAGACCCCGTGGCCTCGACTGACCCGCTCATCGGATCGTTCTTCGACGGTCGCTACCGGATCGTGCGCAAGCTGGGCGCGGGCGGGATGGCGAACGTCTACCTCGCGGAGGACCAGGAGCTCGGCCGCCGGGTCGCGATCAAGATCCTCAACGACCGCCACGCGAACGACGACCAGTTCGTCGCGCGGTTCCGCGCCGAGGCGAAGAACGCCGCCGCGCTGACCCACCCGAACATCGTCTCGATCTACGACCGCGGCGAGGCGGAGGGGACGTACTACATCGCGATGGAGTACCTCGACGGCCGCTCGCTGAAGGAGCTCATCGTCTCGCGCGGGCCGGCGCCGCTGTCGGTCGCGTGCGACTACACGCGGCAGATCCTGTCGGCGCTCCGCTTCGCGCACCGCAACGGGATCGTCCACCGCGACATCAAGCCGCACAACGTCCTCGTCGACGGCGAGGGCCGCGTGAAGGTGACGGACTTCGGCATCGCGCGCGCGGGGACGAGCCAGATGACCGAGGCGGGCTCGATCGTCGGCACGGCGCAGTACCTCTCGCCGGAGCAGGCGCGCGGGACGAACGTCGACCAGCGCAGCGACCTGTACTCGCTCGGCGTCGTGCTCTACGAGCTGCTGACCGGGTCGACGCCGTTCACGGGCGACACGCCGGTCGAGATCGCGATGAAGCACCTGTCGCAGACGCCGGAGCCGCCGTCGGCGAAGCGCGCCGACCTGCCGCACGACCTCGACCTGCTCGTGATGCGCGCGCTCGCGAAGGACCCGGACGATCGCTACCAGAGCGCCGAGGAGATGGACGGCGACCTCGACCGCGTCGCGCGCGGGATGGCCGTGTCGCGCGAGACGGAGGAGTCGGCGACGCAGATCCTCTCCGCGGCCGACACCGGCGAGATGGCGATCGCCGCGACGATGGTCGCGCCGCCGCCGCGCCGCACCGCGCCGCCGCCGCCGGCGGGCCCGCCGACGCAGGTCTACTACGACCTCGACGAGCCGATCCACCGGCGCCCGATCTGGCCGTGGATCGCCGCGGCGGCGCTGATCATCGGCGCGATCGTCGGCGGCTGGTTCCTCTACGACCAGATCTCGAACAAGATCTCGTCGAACGCGCCGGTCGCGGTCGAGTACTACATCAACCTCACGCAGTCGGCGGCGGAGGACAAGATCCGCGCGATCGGGCTGACGCCGGTCGCGAAGACGGGACCGAGCCCGACGACCGCGCCGGGGCTCGTGTACCAGCAGGACCCGACCGAGGGCGAGAAGATCCCGAAGGGCAACCCGGTCACGATCTGGGTCTCGACGGGCAAGCCGAAGGTCGCGGTGCCGGCGCTCGTCGGCCAGCAGGAGTCGGCGGCCGTATCGCAGCTCAAGAACCTCCATCTCAAGCCCGACGTGCACGAGGTGAACTCCGCGACGCCGGCGGGGCAGGTGACCGCGCAGGATCCGAAGGCGGGGACGAAGGTCGTGATCGAGACGACGGTGCGCATCAACGTGTCGAAGGGCCCGCAGCCGATCACGATCCCGGACGTCACGGGACAGTCGATCGACAGCGCGACGGCGCAGCTGCAGGCGGCGGGCTTCCAGGTCAGCTCGTCGTTCGTCGACTCGCCGCAGCCGGCGAACACGGTCATCTCGCAGAGCCCGGGCGGCGGCTCGACCGCGGCGAAGAACTCGACGGTGACCGTCACCGTCTCGAAGGGGCCGAAGACGACGACCGTCCCGGACGTGACGAACCTCGACATCTCCACCGCGACCGCGGAGATCCAGGCGCAGAACCTCAAGGTGCGCATCGTCAACGTGAACGTGACCGACCCGAGCCAGGATGGGATCGTCCAGAGCCAGAACCCGAACGGCGGCGCGACCGCCGCGATCGGCGCGACGGTCACGATCAACGTCGGCCGGTTCGTCGGCGCGACGACGACCGCCACGACGCCGCCGCCGTGAGCCGGCGGATCCGCGTCGCGCTCCTCGCCGGCGGGCGGTCGAGCGAGCACGACATCTCGGTCGCGTCGGCGCGCTCGGTCGCGGAGGCGCTCGACCCGGAGCGGTACGACGTCGTCGGCGTCGCGATCGGGCGCGACGGGCGCTGGGAGCTCGATGCGGGGGCGCGTGGCCACGTCCTGGGGTCAGACCCCGGGGCGGGTCCCGCGGAGACATTGCCCGTCCCGGCCGCGGCCGGAACGCTCGCGGCCCTCGGCGCGGTCGACGTCGTCTTCCCGATCCTCCACGGGCCGTTCGGGGAGGACGGGACGGTTCAGGGCCTGCTCGAGCTGGCGGACGTCCCGTACGTCGGGGCCGGCGTCGCCGGCTCCGCGGTGGCGATGGACAAGGACCTGTTCAAGAAGGTGATGCGGGACAGCGGCATCCCCGTCGCGCGCCACCACACGATCCGGCTCGGCGATCCCGTCGCGAACCCGTTCCCGTTCCCGGTCTTCGTGAAGCCGGCGCGGCTCGGCTCGTCCGTCGGCATCTCGAAGGCGCACGACGAGGCCGAGCTCGTCGCCGCGGTCGAGCTCGCGCGCCGCCACGACGAGAAGGTGCTCGTCGAGGAGTTCGTCGCCGGGATGGAGGTCGAGTGCGGCGTGCTCGGCAACCGCGTGCCGCCGCCCGTCGCGTCGCTCCCCGGTCGCATCGACACGCTCGGGCACGAGTGGTACGACTTCGCGTCGAAGTACGACGAGGGCGGGATGGAGCTCGTGATCCCGCCGGAGCTGCCGCAGGAGACGATCGAGCTCGTGCAGCAGCGGGCGGTCGACTCGTTCGTCGCCGGCGAGTGCGAGGGGATGGCGCGCGTCGACTTCTTCGTCCGCGACGACGGCGAGGTCGTCGTGAACGAGCTGAACACGATCCCCGGCTTCACGTCGACGAGCGTCTACGCGAAGCTCTTCGAGGCGTCGGGCATCCCGTACGCGGAGCTGCTCGACCGTCTCGTCGCACTTGCGCTCGAACGGCACGAGCGGCGAGCGAAGCTCGAGTACTAGCCGGCCGTCGCCTCGTTCACGTGCGCGACGCCGGCCGGCGTCAGCAGCGTGATCCAGACGACGTAGTAGCGCGCGGTCGTGCCGTTCAGGACGAACGTCGTCGACGCGCCGACGGTCTCGTCCGGCGAGTCGTCCGTGAACGGGCCGCCCGCCGCGGGACCTGCTTGAATGCGCGCGCTGAAGCCGGGCGTGTCTGTCTGCACCGTGAGGCGGTGCAGGGCCACCTCGCTCCCGGCGTCGAGAACGAGGCCGACGCCGGACTTGAGGTTCCCGAAGTCGGGCGTCGCGTACGTCTCGGTCGACCAGAACGTCGCGAGCTTCCCGTCGGTCGCCTCC
>DATJOZ010000148.1:0-12418 GCA_035506655.1 Gaiellaceae bacterium | reverse complement strand
GATTTGAGCCGACTCGACCGCCTCCGTGACGTTGCCCGCCCCGCGGCGGAGGACGCCCGTGTCCCGCATCAGGCGCTGGGCGAGAAAGACGGGGATCACCGTCAGGAGGATCATTGCGAATGCGATGGCATTCACGACGGGCAGCTGCTGCCCGAGCCGGATGTAGCCGAAGATGAGGAGCGGGAGCGTGTTCTGCGAGCCCGCGGTGAAGGTCGTGACGATGATCTCGTCGAACGAGAGCGCGAAGGCGAGCAGCCCGCCCGCGACGAGCGCCGTCGAGAGGACGGGCCAGATCACGAAGCGAAACGTCTGGAGCCCGTCGGCGCCGAGGTCGAGCGAGGCCTCGATCAGCGACGGCGACGAGCGCCGCAGCCGGGCGAGGACGTTGTTGTAGACGATCACGATGCAGAAGGTCGCGTGCCCGATCACGATCGTCCACAGCGAAAGGTCGATGCCCGCGAAGAGGAAGAACGAGTTCAGCGCCATCGCGGTCACGATCCCCGGCAAGGCGATCGGCAGGACGAGCAGGAACGTGATCGACTCGCGGCCGAAGAACTGGAAGCGCGCCAGCGCGAACGCCGCCATCGACCCGAGGACGAGCGCGATCGTCGTCGCGAGGCACGCCGCCTTGATCGAGAGCCAGAACGCATCGTGGACGTCCGGCGAGTTCCACGCGACGCTGAACCATTTCGTCGTGAACTCCGCGATCGGCCAGCTCTGCACGTTCGACGCGTTGAACGCGTAGACCATGATCAACCCGAGCGGCACCCAGAGGAACAGGACGACGAGCGTCGTCCAGACGCGGAGGAAGATTTTCGTCCAGCGTCCCTCCATCTACATCGCCTCGAAGGCGCCGAGCCGGCGCGCAATCAGCAGGTACACGCCCATCACCGCGAGCGGGATCGCCGCGAACGCCGCCGCGAACGGCACGTTGTTCGAGATCCCGACCGAGTCGTAGACGACGTTGCCGATGAACTGCGACTGGGCGCCGCCGGCGAGGAGCGGCGTCACGTAGTCGCCGAGCGTGAGCGCGAACGTGAAGATCGAGCCCGCGACGAGCCCCGGCAGCGCGAGCGGCAGGATCACGCGGCGGAAGGTCAGGAACCCGCTCGCGCCGAGGTCGCGCGAGGCCTCGATGAACGACTCCGGGATCCGCTCGAGCGCGCCGTAGACGGGCAGGATCATGAACGGCAGCCAGACGTACGAGAAGATGATCCAGACCGCCCAGTTCGAGTACGCGAGGTGCTGGTCCGGCAGCCCGAGCTCGTTCAGCGCCCAGTTGAGGACGCCGTCCTGCGCGAGGATCAGCCGCCAGATGTAGACGCGGATCAGGTAGCTCGACCAGAGCGGCAGCAGCACCGAGATGAAGAGGAGCGTCCGCGTGCGCGGGCGCGCGATCCGCGCCGCGAAGTACGCGAGCGGGAACGCGAGGAGCGCGTCCGTGATCGTCACCGCCGCGGCGATCCCGATCGTCCGGAACGCGATCTGCCGGTACGCGCTCGACTCGAAGATCGTCTGGTAGTTCGAGAGCGTCCAGACGTGCTCGATCTCCGTCGTGAACGAGTTGACCGTCCAGAACGAGGAGACGAAGAGCGCCCCGAGCGACCCGAGGTAGACGAGCCCGAACGCGAGGAGCGGCGGCAGGAGCAGCAGCAGCGCCTTCGCCCAGCGGTGCCGCCAGAAGAACGACGACAAGCCGAGACGGGCCCCCCGCAGCGGGGAGCCCGTCTTCGATACGTCAGCAGCGCGGACGGCCAGGGCTCAGCCCTTCATCTGCGTCCAGGCCTGCTGCCACTTCGTGTAGTCCATGCAGTTGTTCTGGCCGTTGCCGCACGCTGCGACCGGCGTCTTCCAGAATTTGATCGAGTTGAAGTAGCTCGCCGACGCGCCGCAGTGATACTGCGCGGCCGAGCCCGGGGACAGCGTGTTCATGATCGGGCAGGCCTTCACGTTGGCCGGCGTCTCGCCGAAGTAGATCGCCTGCTGCGCCTGCACCTTCGGCGTCGAGACCCAGGCCATCCACTTGTACATGCAGTTCGGGTGCTTCGCGTGCGCCGACATCATCCACGTGTCGGCCCAGCCCGTCGCGCCCTCCTTCGGGATCAGGTCCTTCACGGGGACCTTCGCCGCGATCAGCGTGTTCGTCTGGTACGGCCACGAGGCGCCGATCACCGCGTTGCCGTTCTTGAACAGGTCGATCTCGTCCGACGCGAGCGCCCAGTACTTCACGATCAGCGGCTTCTGCGACTTCAGGAGTGCGATCGCCGCGTTGAACTGCGTCGAGTTGAGCTCGTACGGGTCGGTGATCCCGAGCGACGGCTTCGACTTCGAGAGGTAGAGCGCCGCGTCCGCGATCTGGATCGGGTTGTCCGGCACGGTGACCTTGCCCTTGTACTTCGGGCTGTAGATCGACGACCAGCTCGTCGGCGCCGGCTTCACCTTCGTCGTGTTGTAGAGGAGCGTGTTCGGGCCCCACTGGAGCGAGATCCCGTAGTGCACGCCGTTGATCGTGTTGTGCGGCGGCGACTTCAGCGCCGGGATGAAGTTCTTGAAGTCCGGGATCAGCGCCGGGTTCACCGGCTGCACGTCCTTGCCGTAGATGAGGCGGAGGCTCGCATCGCCGGAGGCCGAGACGCCGTCGTACTGCGACCCGCCGCCGGACCGCATCAGCGTCACCATCTCGTCCGAGGAGCCCGCGTACTTCGCGTGCACCTGGCAGCCCGTCGCCTTCTGGAACGGCTTGACCCACTGCGGCTGGGTGTAGCCCTCCCAGGCGATGAGGTTCAGCTGCCCCTCGCCCTTCCCGATCGACGTGGGCAGGCCGCTGCTCTTGCTCACGCCGGCTGCCGGCACGCACAGCGCCGCGACGAACGCCGCCGCGAGCACGTGGGCCTTCCGAATCCTTCTCACCGCTCGTCTCCCTCCTTGATGACGTACGTGTGCTCCGGCCGCCAAGAGAGCCGGACGTGCTTTCCCTGTGCTTCGAGCGCCTCCGTCGAGGACGTCTCGAGGTTCTGCTGGACGACGACGAGCTCGCCGCCGCGGTCCAGGTCGACGATGTAGCGCGTGACCATGCCGACGTATACGACGTCGCGAACGACGCCCGGTTCGGCGAATTCATGCTCCGTCGCCGGCGTAGCCGGCGCCTGCGCTTCGCGAGCTCCGTCGAGCCTACGCTCGCCACCCGTCTCCGACATGTGGATCTTCTCCGGGCGGATCGTGAGCTTGCGGCCGTCGCGCTCGAGGACGTTCGAGACGCCGACGAAGCCCGCGACGAACTCCGTCTGCGGATGCTCGTAGACGTCGGCGGGGCTCCCGATCTGCTCGATCCGCCCCTCGTTGAAGACGGCGAGGCGGTCGCTCATCGTCAGCGCCTCCTCCTGGTCGTGCGTGACGTAGACGAACGTGATCCCGAGCTCGCGCTGCAGCTCCTTCAGGAACACCTGCATCTCCTGGCGCAGCTTCAGGTCGAGCGCGCCGAGCGGCTCGTCGAGGAGGAGCACGGTCGGGCTGTTCACGATCGCGCGCGCGAGCGCGACGCGCTGGCGCTGGCCGCCGGAGAGCTGCACCGGCTTGCGGCCGCCGAGACCGGGGAGACGGACGCGCTCGAGCACCTCCTCCGCCTTCGCGCGGCGCTCGCCGCGGCCGACGCCCTTCACGCGGAGCCCGTACTCGACGTTCTCGCGCACCGTCATGTGCGGGAAGAGCGCGTAGTCCTGGAAGACGGTGTTCACGTCGCGCTGCGACGGCGCCGTGCCCGTCACGTCGACGCCCGCGAGCTCGACCGTTCCCGTGTCGGGCCGCTCGAAGCCGGCGATCACGCGCAGCGTGGTCGTCTTCCCCGAGCCGGACGGGCCGAGCATCGTGAAGAACTCACCCTCCGCGATGTCGAGGTCGAGGTTCGCGATCGCGACGACCTCGCCGTAGAGGCGACGGATGCCCGTGAGGCGGACGGCGGGCGGCGACGCCGAGCCGGCCGCGCTCTCGGTCTCAGCCGGAGCCTGCGTCGCCAAGCGCGTCGTCCAGGATGGCGAGGCCCTGCTCGAGCTCCTCGTCCGTCGCCGAGAGCGGCGGGAGGAGCCGGATCACGTTTCCGTACAGGCCGCAGGAGAGAAGGATCAGTCCGTGCGCGAAGGCGTACGACGTCACGGCCTTCGCCGCGTCCGGCGTGCGCTCCGCGAGCTCCATCGCGAGCATCGATCCGAGCCCGCGCACCTCGCCGACGACCGCGTGCCGCGACGCCATGTCGTCGAGCCGCGCGCGCATGAGCTTCGCGATCTGGCCGGCGCGCTCGGCGTAGCCCGGCGCGGAGAGCTCGTCGAGGACCGCGATCGCCGCCGCGCAGCAGACGGGGTTCCCACCGAACGTCCCGCCGAGCCCGCCCGGGTGCACCGCGTCCATCACGTCGGCGCGGCCGGTGACCGACGCGAGCGGCAGGCCGCCGCCGAGCGTCTTCCCGGCGACGAGGATGTCCGGCTCGATCCCGTAGTGCTCGATCGCCCACATCTCGCCGGTGCGCCCGCAGCCGGCCTGGATCTCGTCGTCGACATAGAGGATCCCGTGCTCGTCGCAGATGTCGTTCAGCGCGCGGACGAACTCCGGCGGCATCGGGATGAAGCCGCCCTCGCCCTGCACCGGCTCGAGGACGATGCACGCGACGTCCGTCGGCGCGACGTCCTGCTTGAAGAGGAGCTCGAGGCCGCGGAGCGCGTCGTCCGTCGAGACGCCGCGGTACGGGTACGGCGCGGGCGCGCGGTGGATGTCCGTGGCGAGCGGCCCGAACCCCTGCTTGTAGACGAGCTTCGACGTCATCGCCATCGTCAGGTTCGTGCGGCCGTGGAACGCGCGGTCGAAGACGACGACGCCCGCGCGCTTCGTCGCGGCGCGCGCGATCTTCACGGCGTTCTCGATCGCCTCCGCGCCGGAGTTCACGAGCAGCGTCTTCGTCGGCGCCTCGCCCGGCCAGAGGTCGTCGAGCCGGCGCGCGACCTCGATGTACGGCTCGTACGCGCCGATCATGAAGCACTGGTGGAGGTACCGGTCCGCCTGCTCGTGGATCGCGCGGACGACGCCGGCCGGCCCGTGGCCGAGGTTCTGGCAGGCGATGCCGCCGCCGAAGTCGAGGAACTCGCGCCCGTCGGCGTCCCAGATCTTCGCGCCCCAGGCCTTCGAGACGACGAGCTGCGGCGCCGCGACGCCGCGCGGCACGTACCGCTCGCGCGCCTGGAGCACCCGCTCCGTCCCGGTCCGTTCCTCCACCGACATTGCGGCGTAGTATCTCTGCTCGCGTTCCCCGTTTTCAACGCGGATTGCACACGCATTGCGTGGCACGCGGCCGCCGAGGCTGTCGAAATGCGCAGCCGGCTACGGGGCGGGCGTCGCCGCGGGCAGCGGGGGCGTGGTGGCCGGCGGCGAGCCGGTGCCGTTGCCGTCGCCCGAGCCGGAGCCCGCGTCGTGCCTGAGGGCGGCGCGCGCCGCACGCGACGCGGGTGTCTCCGTGGCGGCCGGCGACACGAAGGTCGTCGAGCGCGGCGCGGCCGACCGTGGGTACGGTGCGGCCGCGCCGTCGGTTTTCCCCAGCGGCCTAGCGACCGCTCGGCTGCGACGCGACCGGCGCCGGGCAGCGCCAGTAGACGTAGGTACCGGCCGAGCCGGCGCTCCTGCAGCCGTTCGTCGAGAGATCGGGCATGCCCTGGAGCTTCCCGGGGCGGCACGCCTCGATCTGTGTCCCGTCCGCTGCCGTCTGGGCGACGGTGCAGACGGCGGTGAGCCCGCTCGACTGCAGGAGGCGGCCGTTCTTCACGGCGACCATCACCCCCAGCACCACGACGGCGAGCACGATGACCCTTTTGACCATGCGGCATCCCTCCGGCCGCAGGTCGGATTCCTCGGCTCGTGAATCGGCGTCCCGGCGCCCGCGGGCGATCCCTCGTTCTAGGCGTTCCAGACGGCCTCGAACGTCCCGAGGCGCAGCTCCTGGTCGTAGTGGAACCGGGTGTCGTCGACGCGGCGCATGTACTCGTCGCGCGTGGCGTTCGCGAAGTCGTTGTAGGCCTCCGCGGACTCCCAGCGGTCGATCACGACGTACCGGCCCGGAGTCTCGACGTCCCGGAGCAGCTCCGTCCCGACGTAGCCCCGGCCCTGCCGGAAGAACCGGGCCCACTCGCCCTCGGGCCCGTAGACCCGCTCGAATTCGGCGTCGTCCCGCACCTCGTAGCTGAAGATCAGGGCGATCACGGACCGAGTCGTACCACGGGAGCGTTAGATTCTGCGCGATGAGTGCCGAGCCGTTGAGCGAGGACCGGGAGGAGGGGGAGGATCGCGGCGCCTACGCGGGGGTGCTGCGCTTCTACCACCTCGCCAAGCACCAGGAGTGGGCGGTGCGCGACCTCCCGTGGGGCGAGATCTCGCCGGTCCCGGAGGGGAAGGGCTCGCCGCAGCGGCGCGCGCGCCGGATGGACGTCTGGCGCTCCGTCGTGATGCAGCAACTCCAGGCGGACATCCTCGCGTGCGAGATGTCGGCGCAGCTCCTCAACTCCGCGCCGGACCCGGAGGCGAAGCTCTACTACTCGACGATGGTGCAGGACGAGTCGCGCCACACCGAGGCGTGGCTGAAGCTGATCGGCCAGGTCGGCGGCGAGGGCGAGCGCGACCCGCACCTCGACGCGCTCGGCCACATGTTCCTCGAGGCGGACTCGCTCGAGGAGAAGGTCTTCCTGATGCAGGTCTTCTTCGAGCGGCTGATCATCCCGCGCTTCCGGCTCATCGCCCGGTCGTCGCGCGGGACGATCCTCGAGAACCTCTGCAACCGCCTCGCGATCGACGACGGCATCCACCACGGCGCCGGGATGGCGTACGAGCGCGTGCTGCTCGTGAGCGCGACGCCGAAGACGAAGGCGACGCTGATCGACGCGGCGAACCGGATGCTCCCCGAGTTCGCGGCGCACGTCCTCTGGCGGCCGAAGGCGCGCGAGATGATCGGGCAGCTGATGGAGGCGCGTGACCGCGAGCGGCTGAAGACCGAGCTGAACCACGGCGTCCGGCTCGCGAAGTCCCTCGGCCTCGACGTCCGCGACGTCGCGCTTCCGTTCTGACGAGCCCTCCTAGCGGAGCCCGCCGCGCTCGAAGTGGGCGCGGAAGAAGTTCTCGCTTCCGGCCGTCGCCATCGCGGCCGATGCGCTGATCTCGAGCGCGAGCGCCGCCGCGGCGACGATCTGCGCGAAGCGGTACACCGTGCCGGCGCCGCCGCACCCCATCAGCGCGAGCCACTCGCGCGGCGTCGGCAGCGTCGTCCCGCCTCCGACCGTCCCGACCTCGAGCCCGGGGAAGCGGATCGAGACGTGCATCCCGCCCTCGACGCGGCGGCCGGTGCCGTGCGCCATGGAGCTCGTGCCGACCATGCCGAGGTCCTGTCCCGTTGCCGCGAAGATCGCGGCGATCGCGGACGCCGGCGTGAACGCGACGGACTGCATCCCGGACGCGACCGCGCCGTGCGTGCCGGCCCACGCGAGGTCGGCGAGGTCCTCCGCGGTCGTCCGGAGCACGCGACGGATCGCCTCGTCGGTCAGCGTCGCCTCCGCGATCACCGTCTTCCCGTGGCCGGACTGGAAGAACTCGAACGACGGCTTCTTGTCGCCGCCCATGTTCGCCTCGAGCAGCGTGCGCTCGATCGCGACGGGCGCCTGCGGGAGGACGTACGCCATGTTCAGCGCGTACGCGTTGCGGGTCATCATGTTCGGCCCGACTGCGTCGCCCGTCGTGAACCGCCAGAGGACGTGGCACATCGGCCCGACGACGTGCGTCTTCGCGTCCCGCAGGATCGCGTGGCGCGAGAGCTCCGGGATGTCGGACGCGCGGAGGAAGTCGCGCATGTCGGACACCCGCCCCTCGATCCAGCGCGCGAGCGCGAGCGCGTCGGCCGCGTCGCGGCAGACGAAGCAGGACGCGCGCGTGATCCGGTCGGCGACGACGTGCGTGCGGAAGCCGCCCGACTCGGCGACGGCGCGCGCGCCGCGCTGGAGCGACGCGGTCAGGCCGCCCTCGGTGTGCGCGAGCGGAACGGTCACGTCCTCGTCGGCCCGTCCGGTCTCGACGACGTCGCCGTCGTCGGAGAGCGCGTACGCGCCGAGCGAGATCCGGAGCTGCGCGACGGACACCGGGATCACGGCGACGCCGGTCACGGTCTCGGCCGCGGAGGCGAACGGCTCGAGGTCGCCGCCCGTCACCGCGCCGTCGAGACCGAGCGCCTCCTGCCGCGCGCGGATCGACGCCGCGTCGTTCTTTCGTGGGAGCCGCTCTGCCACGGGCGGAGCTTATTGCGACACAAAGGCGTGACGAAGTGCCTGGCACCTGGGACCCGCGAAGTGCCAGGCACCTCAGGCCCGCGAGGTGCCGGGCACTTCGGGCCCGCGAGGTGCCAGACACCGCGCTAGGCTCCGACCCGTGACGGCGATCGTGATCGACGGGAAGGCGCTCGCGGCGAAGGTCCGCGCCGAGGTCGCGGCCGACGTCGCGGAGCTCGGCCACGTCGGGCTCGCGACCGTCCTCGTCGGCGACGACCCGGCGTCCCACGTCTACATCCGCGGCAAGCACAAGGCCGCCCGCGAGGCGGGGTTCGAGTCCCAGGACCACCACCTCCCGGCCGACATCTCGGAGGATGACCTCCTCGCGCGGATCGCGGAGCTGAACGCCGACGACTCGGTGGACGGGCTCCTCGTCCAGCTCCCGCTCCCGGACCACCTCGACGAGCACACGATCATCGAGGCGATCCACCCCGGCAAGGACATCGACGGCCTCCACCCGGAGAACGCCGGCCGCCTCGCGCTCGGCCGGCCGGGTCTCGTCCCGGGGACGCCGCTCGGCGTGATGCGGATGCTCGCGGAATACGGGATCGAGACGAAGGGCGCCGAGGCCGTCGTGATCGGGCGCTCCAACATCGTCGGCAAGCCGATGGCGCAGCTGCTCCTCCGCGGGCACGCGACCGTGACGATCTGCCACTCGCGCACGCGCGACCTCGCCGCGCACACGAGCCGCGCCGACATCCTCGTCGCCGCCGTCGGGCGCCTCCACGTCGTGACGGCGGACATGGTGAAGCCGGGCTCCGCGGTGATCGACGTCGGCATGAACCGGACCGACGACGGCCTCTTCGGCGACGTCGACCCGGCGGCCGCCGACCGCGCCGGCTGGCTCACGCCGGTCCCCGGCGGGGTCGGTCCGATGACGATCGCGATGGTGCTCCAGAACACCGTCGCGGCCGCCAGGGCCCGCCGCGATGCCCTTGCCAAGCCGATTTCCTGAGCTACACTCCGGCTGCTTCATCGTCGGTCGGCGGCTCGGTGCCCGAGTCGTCGTTGTTTTGTTGCTAGGAGGAAGGTCAAGTTGGCAGAGGGCACCGTTAAGTGGTTCTCCAACGAGAAGGGCTACGGCTTCATCGAGCGCGAGGGCGGCGACGACGTCTTCGTGCACTTCTCGGCTATCACGATGGACGGCTACAAGTCGCTGACCGAGGGCCAGCGCGTGTCGTTCGAGGTTGTGCAAGGCCCGAAGGGCGCGCAGGCCGCGAACGTCCAGGCAGCCTAGGAGAACTCTCGGAACCATGTGCGGCGGGCCCCGAGAGGGGCCCGCTTCGTTTTGGAAGGATGCAACGCGATGGCGATCGACCGCGAACAGCTGCTCCACGTCGCGCATCTCGCGCGCCTCGAGCTCCCGGAGGACGAGCTCGAGCGTCTCGGCGCGCAGCTGAACGACATCCTCGCCGCGGTCGGCAAGGTCGCCGAGCTCGACCTCTCCGACGTCCCGCCGACGTCGCATCCGCTCGACGTCGTGAACGTCTGGGACGAGGACGAGCCGTGGGAGTCGCTCCCCGTCGAGGAGGCGCTCGCGAACGCGCCCGAGCGCGACGGCGACGCCTTCAGGGTGCCGCCCGCATGATCGACACCCTGCGGTTGTCGGCGGAGGACGCCCTCGGCCTCGTCGAGCGGGGCGAGGTCTCGGCGGCCGAGCTCCACGCGGCCTACGTCGACGCGATCGCCGAGCGCGACCCGGAGCTCCACGCCTACCTCCGCGTCGTCGAGGAGCCGAACGGCACCGCGATCCCGATCGCGCTGAAGGACGTGATCGGGACGAAGGGGATCGAGACGACGGCCGGCTCGAGGATCCTCGAGGGCTACGTCCCCGTCTACGACTCGACGGTCGTGCAGCGCTGCAAGGCGCGCGGGCTGTCGATCCTCGGGAAGACGAACACGGACGAGTTCGCCATGGGCTCGTCGACGGAGAACTCGGCGTTCGGGCCGACGCGGAACCCGTGGGACCCCTCGCGCGTCCCGGGCGGCTCGGGCGGCGGCTCCGCCGCGGCGGTCGCGGCGGGGATGGCGCCGTGGGCGCTCGGCTCCGACACGGGCGGCTCGATCAAGCAGCCTGCCGCGCTCTGCGGCAACGTCGGCCTCCGCCCGACGTACGGCACCGTCTCGCGCTACGGGATCGTCGCGTTCGCGTCGAGCCTCGACCAGGTCGGCCCCGTCGCGCGCACCGTGCGGGACTGCGCGCTCCTCTACTCGATCATCGCCGGCCGCGACCACTGCGACACGACGACCGTCGATCTGCCGCAGCCGGTCAAGCTGCCGGAGGCGGTCGACCTGAAGGGCCTGCGCGTCGGCGTCCCGAAGGAGCTCAACGAGCACGAGGCGATCGAGCCCGGCGTCCGCGACGCGGTGCAGCGCGCGATCGAGCGCTGCCGCGAGCTCGGCGCCGAGGTGGGGGAGTGCTCGCTGCCGCTCTCGGTCGACTACGGGCTGCCGTGCTACTACCTCATCGCGCCGGCGGAGGCGTCGTCGAACCTCGCGCGCTACGACGGCGTGCGCTTCGGCTACCGCGCGTCCGGCGGAGCCGACCGCGTCGAGATGTACGAGCGGACGCGTGACGAGGGATTCGGCGACGAGCCGAAGCGCCGGATCATGGTCGGGACGTACGCGCTCTCGGCCGGCTACTACGACGCGTTCTACGGGCAGGCGCAGAAGGTGCGCACCGTCCTCGCGCGCGAGCACGCCGAGGTCTTCGAGCGGTTCGACTTCATCGTCTCGCCGACGTCGCCGATCGTCGCGTTCGAGCTCGGCGCGCGCACGGCCGACCCGCTCGCGATGTACGTGTGCGACCTGCTCACGATCCCGTCGTGCCTCGCGGGCCTGCCGGGGCTGAACGTCCCGTGCGGCCTCTCGGACGGGCTGCCGGTCGGCCTGCAGCTGATCGGGCCGCAGTTCTCCGAGAACACGCTCTTCCGCGCGGGCTACGCGCTCGAGCAGGCGATCGGCTTCGAGCCGGTCCCGGAGCGGCTGAAGTGAGATTCGAGGATCCCGCGGCCGAGTTCGTCCCGGCGGTCGAGCGCGTGTTCGGCGCGGCGCCGCGCGTCCTCGACGGCTCGCGCGCGGTCCAGCTCGGCGGCCTGAAGCTCCGGCTCGAGGCGGGCGAGCGCGAGCTCTGGCTGATCGAGCTGCGCGGCGCGCTCGAGCGGCGCGTCGGGATGGTCGAGGTGCACGACGACGTCGAGTCCGCGCTGCGCGAGGCGAAGGAGCTGATGGCGCGTGGCTGAGTGGGAGCCCGTCATCGGCCTCGAGGTGCACGTGCACCTGAAGACGCAGACGAAGATGTTCTGCCGCTGCGCGCTCGAGTACGGCGCCGCGGAGAACACGCGCACGTGCCCGATCTGCCTCGCGCATCCGGGCGCGCTGCCGATCCCGAACGGGAAGGCGATCGAGCTGACGATCCTGCTCGGGCTCGCGCTCGACTGCGCGATCGCCGAGCACGCCGTGTTCGCGCGGAAGAACTACTTCTACCCCGACCTGCCGAAGGGCTACCAGATCTCGCAGTACGAGCAGCCGCTCTGCGGGCCCGGACGGCTCGTCATTCCCACGGCGGACGGCGACGAGACCGTCGGCATCGTCCGCGCCCACCTCGAGGAGGACGCGGCGAAGACCGTCCACGCCGGCGGCGCGACCGGCCGCAGCGTCGGCGCCGACTACTCGCTCGTCGACTTCAACCGCGGCGGCACGCCGCTGCTCGAGATCGTCACCGAGCCCGACATCCGCTCCGCCGACGAGGCCGACAGGTTCATCCGGCTGCTGCGCCAGACGATCGTCGAGCTCGGGATCTCCGACGCCGAGATGGAGAAGGGCACGCTGCGCGCCGACGTGAACGTCTCGGTGCGTCAGAAGGGCGAGGAGGGCTACCGCCCGCGCTGGGAGATCAAGAACATGAACTCGTTCACGTTCATCCGCCGCGCGATCGACGCCGCGATCCGCGAACAGACCGCCGCGCACGAGGCGGGGGAGACGGTCGTGCAGTCGACGTACGACTACGACGCCGACACCGACACGCTCACGGTCCACCGCTCGAAGGAGGAGGCGGACGACTACCGCTACTTCCC
>DATJOZ010000147.1:0-21111 GCA_035506655.1 Gaiellaceae bacterium | reverse complement strand
GGATCGTTCGCGGGGTCGGCGAGCTCGGCGAGCTGCGCCTGGAACTGGAGGAAGCGCGCCTCGCCGTCCGCAAGCCGGCGGTCGCCGGCGAGGCTCGTCCACGCGCCTTCGCCGGCGCGGTGCGTGAGTCGGCGGCGGACGGACCAGAGATCGACGAACTCGATCCCGTCGTCGACCGACCAGCCGATCGTCGCGAGCGGGACCTCTGCATCGCTCAGCGTCTGCGTACGTAGCGTGTCGACGAGGCCCCACGACGTCACCGCCGTGCCGAACGGATCGACGATCTTCCCCGCGAGCGTCGCGGCGCCGAAGCAGAGCGACGCGACGTGGCTGCGGAGGTGCGCGGTGTCGTCGAGCTCGTCGTTCGTCAGCGCGAGCCGGATGAGCCGGAACTGCAGCGCCTCCGCCTCGAGGGCGACGTTGCACGGCGCGGTCTCGTTCCCGAGCCCGTTCACCTGCGCGCGCCCCTCGCCCTGCTCCGCGGGTGCGACGGTGAGGAGGTAGACGCCGGCGCCGGCGCGGTAGGTGCCGGCCGCGAACGGCTGGCAGTCGGCGAAGAGGTTCCCGTCCTCCGCGCCCGCGGGCGCGGCCGACGCGTCGCGGTAGAGCGCGACGTCGACGTCGGCCGGCAGCTCGATCGTCGTTCCCTCGCGATTCACCGCGAGGCCCGCCGACACGGTGACGACGGGATGCGACGTGTCGGGCGAGAGCGCCTTCGGCTGCGCGACCTCGAAGCCCCACGCGACGCCGTCGCCGACGGCGCGGCCGAGGCGCTTGACGCGCTCCTCCTGCGTCGCCTGCTCGCGGCTCAGGTCGTCGCCCGTGAGCAGGCGCCCGTTGAAGAAGTTGACGGACCGGAGCGCCGCGGTCGGCACGAACGGCTGGTCGATCGCCTGGGAGCTCACAGCCCGCCCCCGAGCTGCTCGATCCGGACCGCGAACCCGTTCGGCACCGGATTCCCCTTCGGGTCCTTCACGCGGACGACGATCCCCGTCGGCGTCGAGCCGAGCGCCGCGACGAGGTCGGCGTCGTCGCTCGGGATCACCTCGAACGTGCTCGGGTTCTTGTCGGTGTACGCGGCGATCGGCTGTCCGACGACGACCTGCTCCTGCGCCGGGTCGAAGGCCGGGAAGCCGAGCTCGAACAGGATTCCGTCCGCCCCGAGCGCCGCCGCCGTCAGACCGCCCGATCCGGCAACGACCGTCGCGTCGGCGGCGATCCTTCCGCTGAGCGCGAGCGCCTCGCCGCCGCCGAGCAGCCACTCCTGGAGGAACCGGAGGTGCAGCAGCGTCGGCCGCTGTGCGTCGTCCGTCGTCACCGCCGGCGTGTCCGCGACGACGTAGTCGCCGCTGATCGCGTCGAACTCGACGGGCACGTCGACCTGCGCGAGGAGCAGGCAGTCGGCGTCCGGGTCGAGTGGGCCGGGCCCGCCGCCGCAGCCGCATTCGGCGCCGGAGAGCGGCGAGCGCAGCCGGGGCCTGAGCTCCTCGACCCAGAAGCGGAGGAGCGCCGCGCGGTACTCGGCGGCGTCGCCGCTCGGGATCTCGAGGCCGGGAGGCGGCGAGCCGAGGAGGTCGGCGAGGATCGTCGGCGGCGACGTGGGCGGCGACGCCGGCGGCGAGTCCTCGAGGCCGACCGCCGCGCGCAGCGCCTCGAGGAACGTGTCGACCCCCGCGCCGGGCGCGTCGACGAGCGGGATCCGCTTCGCCCACGCGACGAACTCGCGGATCGCGTCCTCCTCGAGTTGCGCGGGCGGCGTCGTCCTGAGCTCGAGCGTGAAGCCCTCCTTCAGGCGCGACGGCGCCTTGAGCTCGTCGTCGGTGCGGCACGGCTCGCCGGGGATCGGCACGTCGTCGGTCGGGCACTCGCGGTAGCACGCGACGACGAAGAGCGGGATCGGCTCGGGCGGCGAGCCCGTGAGCGCCTCGACCTCCGCGAGGTTCGCGACGAGCCACGCGTCGAGTGCCGCGCACTGCGCGGTGTCGACGCAGATCAGCTTGCCGGACGGCGTGACGCACTCGCCCGGCGCGACCTGCACGCGCGGGCCGTCGTCGCCGACGTCGACGGACACGCGGAGGCCGGACACGACGCCGTAGCCGACGAGGTCGCGGACGATCCGGGCGGCGCGGCTCGAGTGGTAGGTGTAGTCCTGGACGAAGTCGTCGACGCCGAGGACCATCCCGGCGACGTAGTTGACGTGCTTCGTCGGGTCGGCCGGCGCGATCTGGGGGAGCGTGGTCGGCGTGAAGGTGCTCATGTCGCCTCCTCTTCGGCGGCCTGCTCGGTGGCGGGATCACATGGGTTGGGTTGCGGAGCCGGAGGCTCGGGTGGGACGTTCCGGCGGAGCTCGTCGGAGGCGACGGGGCCGGCGAGCGTGCTCGTGCCGACGTAGTCGCGCCCGAGGACGGCCGGCTCGATGAGCTCGGGAATCCTGCTGCCGCTCGCGAGCAGCGTGTCGTCGCCGAGCCGCGCCTCGCCGATCCGGAACGCGGCCCAGAAGAACTTGACGTCGAAGGTCGTGTGCGCCGGCTTCTGCACGTCGACGACGCGCTGCGCGAGCGAGGAGAGCTGCACGTGGTCCAGCTCCGCGCCGGAGCCGTCGGTGACGTGCAACGGCCACGGCAGGAGCACGCTGAACCGGTGCGCCTTCCGCTCCGTCGGCAGCACGACGGACTGGAACTGGAACCAGTCCAGGAGCCCCGCGCCGTCGGCGGGAAGCGCGGCGGGCGGGTCGATGTCGCTGAAGTCCGCTGGCGCCGGGCCCGCGAGCTGCTCCGCGGCGGCCGCGGCGGCGGCGTTCGGATAGCGACGGGAGAGGAACGCGCGCCAGCGTGCCGGGTCGGCCGCCTCCGGCACGAATCCGAGGGCGGCCTGCGAGAACGCGCGCCAGCCGGCGCTCGCGTTCCCGCCGGGATCGACGAGCGGATACGCGGCGCCGGGGTCGCTGACGAACGCGGCGTAGCCGGCGTTCAGCGCGTCGCGGCCCTGCGCCGGCTGCCACCGCGCCGCGCTCGTCGCAACCCACAGGGGCTCGGCGTCGGTGGGGTCGCCGAACACGACGCCCGGCGTCGAGCGCGTCCGGAACGACTCGACGATGCGCGCGGTCGCGAGCGCGGGTGGATGCGTGCTCGTGTAGACGCTCTGGTCGACGCACCGGTCGAGGACGAAGCGGAGCGCGATCTCGACGCCGCGCATCGTCCCGCGCGCGGCGAAGAACTGCATCGCGTTCGCGAGGAAGAGCCGGCGCCGCGCCTCGTCCCACATCGGGTCGAGCGCGAGGTCGAACCACGACGCGAGCCAGTCGAGCCACTCGACCGGCGTGCTCTCCGGCCGGAAGAGGACCTGCACCGCGGCGATCTGGTCCTCGAGCGCCGTCGAGAGCCCCTCGACGTTCGCGAGGTAGCGGTCGAGGAACGAGCTCGAGATCGGGTCCTGGCGGTAGACGCCCGGGAGGTAGCGCCCGAGGTACGAGAAGCGCGGGTACCACGCGCGCATCGCGCGCACGCGCGGCGAGCCGCGGCCGTTGCCGTCCAGCTCGAGCCGAACCTGGAGGTAGCGGCCGACCGCGCGCTGGAACAGGAGCTCGTACGTCGCGTAGGGGCCGGCGTCGACGAACGGCACCTCGGAGCCGGACGCGCGCAGCACGGGCGGCGGCTCGGGAATCCAGCCGCCGAGCCCGAGCGCCGCCTCGTCGTCGGCCGCCGTCGTGCTGACGGAGAGCGCGGTGTCCGGCGGGAGCACCGCGTCGATCGTGAGGCGATGCCACACGCACCCGGGCCGGCCGCTGTCGAGCACCGGCGTCTGCGCGATGCCGCTCTCGACGAACTGCGCACGCGGCTGCGCCGCGAGCGGGATCCAGCCGTCGCCGAAGTCGTACCAGGCCTGGTGGTTCGCGGCGACGATGCCCTTCCCGCCGAAGAGCCGCATCGGGTAGTAGAGCGGTTGCAGCGTCAGCGTCGGGCCCGCGTCGGTGAGCGCGAGCGTGAAGGCATACGACTGGTTGCCGCCCCTGTCCGCGACGAAGAGCGTCGTCCCGACGAGCGTCATGTCGAAAGCGACGACCTCGAGGTCGGACACCGCATCCCCGACCGCGGCGGGGATGCCGACCTCGACGCCGTCCGCGTACTGCGCGACGAGCGACTCGCCGGCCGACGCGTTCGCGTAGAGCACGAGGAAGCCGCCGTCGGGCAGCGCCTCGACGGCGATCGCGTCCGGCTCGATCGGCGTCGCCTCGGACGCGCCGATCTCCGGCTGCAACGGCGCCGCCGTGCCTCCGACCGGCGCGAACGATCCGCCGGGCGCCGCCTCCGGCGCGGGCTGCACGACGGGGACGACGTGGAAGTTCCGGTCGAGCTCCCAGACCGCGCGGTGCTCGACGTCGAGGACGAAGACGCCGCCGCCGGGTCGCCGCGCGATGTCGAACGGCGTGAAGCTCGCGTCGCCCGGCCACGGCAGCTCCATCGGCGGGCCGCCGGTGAGGAGGTCGAAGACGAGGAGGCCCGGCGGGTCGAGCGTCCCGGCGACGAGGAAGTGGTCGTCGGTCACCGCCGCCCCCACGAGCCGGCGCTCGGGTGACGCGACGGGTGCCGGCGCGACGGGCCCGAACGTCCCGAGCCGCTGCGGCACGGCGGCGGCGACGCCGGGCCAGAAGCGCGTCGTCGCGCCGTCGCCCGAAGACTCGACGAGGATCGACCGCGCGTCGGGCCCGATCCAGTACCAGTTGCCGAACACGTCGGCGCCCGCGCCGCGCCGGTCGACGAGCCGCGGCGGCACGTCGCGTTTCCCGGCCGGGAACGTGAAGACCTCCGGCCGGAGCGTCAACTCCTTCCGCCGGTGGTCCCAGCCGAGGTCCGCGTCCACGCCCGGGACGTGGCCCTTCCAGAGGAGGGAGAACGGGTTGCCGGCCGAGTCGGTGCACGTCGCCCAGTCGTCGCCGAGGAAGAGCGCGAAGCGGGAGCCGTTGACGTCCATCAGCAGGTGTCCGGGATCACGGGGACGGGGACGACGGTCGCGGCCGGCGCGCTCGGCGACGGCGCGGCGCCGCGCAGCTGGTCGATCGGAAGCGGGTCGCCGGGCAGGACGGAGAGGCCGAGGACGAGCGGCAGCTCGAGCCCGCTCATCGGCACCGGGTCGGAGGCGTCCGCCGACGCGGTCGCCGTGTCTGCGACGACGAGCACGGGGCGGACGAGGTCGACGCCCGGGACGCGGCTCGCGACGGCGAGCAGCTCGAGCGGCACGACGGACTTCAGCCGCGGCCAGCCGGTGCCGGCGTGCTGGAAGCTGAGGTCGGCGCCCGGGCTCGACGGATCCTGCGGCAGCGGCGCGAGGAACGCGCTGAGCGCGGCCTTGATCGCGTCGCGCACCGCGGCGACGCTCTGTCCCGCGACGGGGTCGAAGCCGACGGAGATCCAGATCCCCTTGTAGCTCGGGCCGCGGAGGTAGACCTCGGTCGTGACGAGCCGCCGCGGATCGATGTAGTCGCAGATCGCGTCTAGGAACGGCTGGTCGGGCTGTGGTGCGTTCGGGTGCGCCGGGTCGACCTTCGGGATCACCATCAGCGTCACCGCGCCCGCCGCATCGCCCGGCGCGCTTGGCGCGAGCTCCGGGCTGAACGCGGGGATGACGTCCACGCGGCCGATCTCGATGCCGGGCGTGCGCCGCACGATCGTGTCGAAGTCGTCGACGGTGACCACGCGGTCGCGGTGCTGCAGGTAGCGCGTGATCTGCTTCTCGCCCTCGGCGACCGTCTCCGCCTCGGCGCCGCCCCACGTGCGGACCGGGTTCGTCACCTTCACTCCCGCCGGCAGCGACGGGCCGGCGGCGATCGCGCCGGCGCCGACGTTCCCGGCGCCGCCGCTCCCGTACGCGTAGTCGGCGCGGATGCGCGAGCCGGCCGGCGGACGCGTCCCGTGCAGCCCGTCGCCGAACGTGAGGATTCCGGTCGATGCGTCGAGCGTGTACGCCGTCGTCACCTGCGCCGGCGGCTGTTGCGCGCCGGGCGACAGCCGCAGATCCGGCACCGGAACCTCGGGCCCGACGGAGTAGAGGTCATCGACGCGCGTCCAGGCCGTCCCGTCGACGGTGAGGTTCACCGTGTCCGGGAGGATCTGCGTGTGCGCGAGTCGCAGCGCCTGGTCCGGTGCGCCCGTGCCGTTCGGCAGGACCTCGGCGACGACGCGCGCCTGCTGGCTCACCGTGACCGCGTTGATCCCGGCCCAGAGCAGCTTCGCCGTCCCGCTCTCGGCCTTGATCCGCAGCCACGTGATCACGCGAGCGGCGACGGTCGAGTCGTCGATCGACGGCGGCAGGTCCCCGACACCGGCTTCGATCGGGTCGACGTCCTCCCAGAGCGTGAGCCGCGTCCTGTCCGGCAGCGTGAGCTGGACGATGCCGGGCTCGTCGAGGACGTTCACGGTGACCTGCGGGTCGAGCGTGTTGTACTTCGGCGTCCGGTCGCTCTCGGGCCCGAGCGACAGCGTGTCCGTCGGGACCGCGGGCAGCTGGTACGAGAGGCGCCCCTGCGTGTCGGAGACGGAGCGGCCGAGCGGCGAGAGCTGCGCCTCCGGGTCGTCGAGGATCGGGACGATCCCGAGGCTCAGCGTCGCTCCCTCGAGCACGCCGCGCGCGGCGTCGAGCGCGTCGTCTCCTTTTCCGTCCGGCCTGCGCAGGAGGAGCGCGATCCAGAGCGACCGGTCCGACGTCGTGGCGAGGTCGACCCCGGCCGCCGGCAGCGGCGTCGTCTGGTAGAGCTGAAGCGTCGTCGCGTCCGGCTTCGCTCCGCCGGTGTAGGACGCGTAGAGCGTCGCGTAGTACTCCTGGAGCTGCGGCGACGCGTCGATCGGCACCTTGCAGTACGCGCGCGACTCGACCGGGAGGATGTCGAGCTCGAGCTCGCTGCGGAACGGAACCGAGCCGGCGCGCACCTCGATGTCGTCGTGCAGCGTGATCACCTGCTGCGGCCCGTTGTCGTTCGAGAGCGTGACGATGCCGCGTGCCGACGACGCGGGCTGCAGCGGCACACCGAGCAGCGAGAGGAACGCGAGCCGGTTCCGCTCGGGGATCGAGTTCGTCCGGTAGAGGAGGCTCTCGGTCAGGAAGGCGTAGAGCTCGAGGAGCGTGATCCCCGGGTCGCTGCGGTTGAAGTTCGTCCACTCGGGGTTGTGGACGGGGATCCGCGCGATCGCCTCGTCGACGAGGTCCTGATACGTCCTCGTGTCGAGCTGCGGGACCGGGGCCGCGGCGCTCATACGGCGAGGGCCACCGTGACGGTGATGCGGTTCTTGACCTGCGTCGCGACGAGCTTGTACGAGATCGTCGCGATCGCGGCCTCGGCGTCGTCGGGATCGCCGACGACGTCCACGGACTCGACGGAGATCCTCGGCTCCCACGCGGCGAGCGCCTTGAGGATCCGGTCCTCGAGCCGGTGCAGCGTCGCCGTCGTGTTCGGCTCGAACAGGAGCCGGCCGAGACCGGCGCCGAACTCCGGCAGCCGCAGACGCTCGTTCCGCTCGGTGCCGAGGATGATCCGGATCGCGTCGCGGATGTTGTCGTCGCCGGCCGACCAGGAGACCCGGCCGTCGGCGCCGACGCGGGGAGGGAACGAGATGCCCCGGCCGAGGATCGTCCCTGCGTCCATCACTTCGCCTTCAACGGGATCGGGAAGCAGATGCGCAGGAGCGGCATCCACCAGAAGACGATGTTCAGGAGATTGATGAAGATCATCAGCACGATCAGCGCGCAGATCGTGATGATCGGGATCGAGAAGGAGCAGATCATCCCGATGTCGAGGTCGCCGCCCGAGGCGAACTTGCCGTCGAGCGCGTTCTGGAGACCGGTGACGCGGTTCATCTGCGCGCGCAGCTCGTTGGAGATGAGGAAGCTGACGTTCTTGCGCAGCTTGCGAAGGTCCTTGAGACTCGTGTCGACCGGCATCGTGATCGTGATCGAGCGCGACGGCGCGTCGAGGTCGAAGAAGCTCGCGATGGTGAAGACGTCGGAGCGCGTGCTCACGAGGTCGGGACAGAGCGCGCCGCACTCGGGGCGCTGATAGACGCAGCGGATGACGTAGTGCGCGGCGCCGCGCGCGTCGACCTTCGGCATGTCCGGCGGAGCGAGGACGTCACCCTGGAGCGAGACCGCGCTGGCCGTCAGGTCGATCGGCGGCAGCGGCGGCAACGCCGCGGCGACGATGGCGTCGAGCGTGTCGGGAGCGATCCCCGGCGTCCGGAGGTTCAGCTCCGGGAGCGACAGGTCGCCGGTCTCGTCGCCGTTGAGCTTGAGGCGGTCGGCCCACGCGAGCGTGAGCGCCGTGCGCCACGTCGTCGATCCGCCCGTGACCGCCGCGACGTTCAGCTGTCCCCAGAGCGTGCTTCCCTTCGCGTCCGTCGGGCCGGTCCAGCCGTCGTCCGGGAACCAGCCGAGGTTGTCGTGGAGGAACTGCGCGAAGTCGAGCAGGAGGAACTGCGACGCCTCGACCTGCTGCGCCTTCATCGCGTTCTCGATGTCTCCGACCTGGCCGGGCGGCGTCCCGTCCGGTGCGGCGGTCTCGGTCGCCTGCAGCAGGCGAAGCGTGTCCGTCACCTTTGCGGTGAGCGCCGCCGGCCGCGGGTCGAGCGGCGGAGCGCCCGCGCCGGCGTCCGAGCCGTGGAGCGGCGACTGCGGGTCGGCGGGCCCCGCGGCCTTGAACGCGTCGCCGCTCGCGGTCGGGATCAGCCCGACGAACATCGTCCGCGTCATCCCGTCGCGCTCGAAGCGGACGGGGAACAGCGGCAGGAGGTCCTCGTTGTCGGCGACCTCGCGCGTCTCGGACGCGTCGAGCAGCTTCCAGCTCTTGCCCTTCGGCGCCGTCGGGTCGTCGACCCACGCCCACTCGGCGCCGTCATCGGGATCGTCGAGCTTGCGCACGACGAAGCGCACCGTCTCCTTCGCCGCCGTCGCGACCTGATGGTCCGGCAGGCCGGGCAGGCGGCACGCGAGCGACGCGCCGACGAGGTAGAAGTGGCCGTGCACCGCCTGGTAGAGCTTCAGGTCGGCCGGCGGCGGAGGCTCGGTCTCGCCCGGCGCCGGCAGCCGGTACGTGATCGGCGTCGCGACGTTGCCCTTCAGCGAGGAGGCGTCGGTCTCGAGCTGCTTCGCGAGGTCGGCCATGAACGTGTCGCGCTCGAAGCGGAGAAGCGCGGGCTTCTGCATCGCCGTCTCGCGCGCCGTCTGCGGGCCGATCGCGACGGTGTCCGACCAGAGCGGCGACGCGGTCACCCACTGGACGACGTGCGCGCTCACCAGATGTTCCCCGCGCCCGGCGTGTACGACGAGCTGATGACGGAGTTCGCGATCACCGTGTCGGCCTGCACGACGCCGCTGAACTTCGACATGCCCGCGTTCACGGTGAGCATCCCCGCGGAGATCTCGGCGGTCGACGCGTTCACCGTCACCTTCGCGGATGCCGTGACGGTGATCCCGGCCGACTCGAGCTTCACCGAGTTGCCGTTCGAGTCCTCGATCGTGACCGAGCCGGGCCCGTCCTGGAGCGTCACCTTCTGCCCGCCGGGCGTCTCGAGGATCAGCTTCTCCTGCCCGTCGGTGTCGTCGAGCGTGATCTTCACCGCGTTCCGCGAGCAGACGACCTTCTTGTAGTTGTTGCCGGCGCCGTCCATCGACTCGGGCGGCGAGTCGTTGCCGTTCCACAGCGAGCCGACGACGTACGGCCAGCGCGGGTCGCCGTGCTCGAACGCGACGAGCACCTCGTCGTCCTTGTCCGGGATGAACCACGTGCCCTTGCTCGGGCCGGCGTGGAGCGTTGCGACGCGCGCCCAGAGCTCCGACGCGCTGTCGTCGGGGCCGAGCCACGGGAACCGGACCTTCACGCGGCCCTGGCCGTTCGGGTCGGCGATGTCGGTGACGATCGCCTGCACGACGCCGTAGACGCGCGCCGTCGGCGCCGAGTGTCGCGTGTTCCGAATGAGCTCGGCGACCGGCGTCATGCCGCCTTCCCCAGTCCGGGCCGCTCGAGCTCGAGGTCGGTGCGCATCCCCCTCGCGCCGTCGAAGACGACCTCGGTCGCCGCGAGATAGAAGTCGCCCTCGAACAGCGGCCCGAGGCCTGCGAGCGTCACGGTCGCGCCGACGACGAGCTCCGGCTTCGTCTCCGCCGTCCCGTGGCCGACGAGGAAGCGGCGCGCGCGGTGCTTCAGCAGCGACTCCGCGCGGGTGCGGGCCTCGTCGCCCGTCAGCGGCGTCGCGTTCGCGAGCGAGTCCTTCCGCTCGCCGAACGCCGACCGGAGGACGCTCGGGCCGCTGTCGCCGCCGTTCAGCTCGCTGCTGACGACGGAGTCGGTCGCGCTCTCGTCGATCGACTGCTTGCCGGAGACGTCCCAGCCGAACACGTCGACGCTCGTCGCCTGGTCCGCGAGATCGGCGATGACGCGGAAGTCGCGCAGGTCCTTCCCGTACGTGAGCTTCACCGGCGCGCCGCCGCGACTCGAGCGCGGCTGCACGCTCAGCGTCGAGTCGTGCACCCAGAGCTCCGCATCGAGCGCGCGCGCACGGTCGCGCATGAACGCGAGGTCGCTCTGGTTCACCTGCGCGAGCACCTTGTACGTCGGGCCGGTGACGCCGACGTCGGGCGTGAGGCCGTGATCGCCGGCGATCTGCGAGAAGACGTCCGAGTCGGTGACGTCGGCGAACGTGCGCGAGCGGCGCGTCATCCGCAGGTCCTGGAAGCTGTCCTCGGCAAGGACGACGAGCGACGGCGCGTTGCCCTCCGGGTAGCGCGCCTCGAGCGCGGTGATCTTCCCGACGAAGATCGGCGTCGTGTCGAGCGCGATCTTCAGCTCCTTGCCGAAGTCGAGGAGCTGGCGGTCGAAGTAGAGGAAGTCGGACGCATCGCCCTTCGGTCCCCAGTTGCCGAACTCGACCTCGCAGTTCGACAGGCCGTGCACGTCGTTTCGGATGCGCAGGCCGAGCAGACCGCCCGTGAGTGCGGACGACTCGTTGCCGTCGATCGAGATCTTCGGTCGGGAGGACTGGATTGCGGGCGGGTCGGCCATCAGTCGGCGTGGAGTCGAAGGTCGCGGGAACGGCTGATCGCGACGGTGCGCGCGACCTCCTGCGCGAGCGCGGGCGACGGTGCGCCCGATCCCTGGCCGCCGGCCTCCGCGCCGCCGCCGCCCTGGGCGCCGCCCTGGCCCGGTTGCTGCGGCGACTGCGCGCGCGGCGGGGTGATCACGTCGAGCTCGGAGATCTGCACGCTCACGTCAGGCTCCGATCCCGATCGAGACGGACACCTGCGGCGTCGACACCTGCGGCGACGCGATCGCGATCCCGGCGTCGCCGCCGAGCGATACGCCGAGCGAGCCGCCGAACTGCGGCGCTTGCGCGTTGAGGTCGAGCAGCGCGCCCGGCGCGAGGAGCCGCGGGTTCTCGATCCCGTTGCCGGCGGCGATGCCCTGCCAGTCGCCGACGCCGGCCGCGTCCGCGAGACCCTGCACCGTCGAGCCGGCGGGCGCCTGGGCGAGCGGCTGCGTCCCCGGTGTCGCCGGCCCGCCCGGCGCTCCCGCACCGCCGGGCGCCCCGGAGCCGCCGGTGTCCCGGAACGCGAACTGGATCTTCTGCTGCGAGAGCGAGAGCGCGAGGCTCGAGCGCAGCGGCTTGCCGTCGGGTGAGAACAGCTCGAGCGTCTCCTCGAGCGCGTCCATCAGCCCGTCGAACTGGAACGAGCCCCAGACGAAGCGGACGGCCGGCGGTACGAACTTGTCCTGCTGCCCCTGCACCGGCGTCGGTGTGATGAAGAAGGCGACCTTCTTCGTCAGCTTGCGCACGTCGTCGACCGGATCGCCGCCCGGCGGCTGGGGCGAGCCGACGTCGAACCAGAGCGTCAGCGAGAGCTTCGTCGTCCCGGCGCCGACGAACTGCCGCGCCGGCGATCCGCGCTGGTCGCCCGCGCCCGATGGCTGCTGGAGCTGGTTCGCAAAGCTCACCTTCAGCGTGTCGGGGTTGAACTGGACCTTGCACCACGTGTCCTCCTCGATCTCGTTCTCGAAGTTCGAGTCGAGCTGCCGGAGCTCCGCCTTCTCGAGGTTCGCAGCGGGATCAGGCACCACTCGCTCCCGACGAGTCGAGCTTCAGCGACTGGTATGCAACCTGGAGCTCCTCGACCGCGACCATCCCGTCCTTCGCGTTCAGCGGCGGCGCCTTCAGCTTCATCGGCAGGCAGCCGTGCAGCACCCAGCGGACGCGCTCGCTCTGGTCCGGCGCGAGCAGCACGACCGCGGCGTCGGCGCGCACCGACGTGTCGGAGATCGACTGCTCGAACCAGTCCCAGAGGTCGTAGCTCCCGGTGAGGCCGCGCTTCAGCGTCAACGTCCCGTACGTCGTCGCGCCGGCGAGCCGGACCTGGACGCCGTTGTTCCCGCCCTCGCGGATCGTCTTGACCTCCTGGTTCAGCTCGAGCCCGTCGCACTCCGCGAACGCCGCGTTGCAGAACGGCGCGCCGCCGTCGACGGTCAGCTCGACCGAGAACGAGAACGCGGTGAACGGGTGCGCGGAGAGATCGGTGCTCGACATCAGCGCGTGTCCAGTTGGAGGGAACCCTCGCCTGTCCGGACGAGAAGGACGGTCAGAAAGGTCAGCGGCCGCGACGGCGCGACCTTCAACTCGACGATGAGCTCGCCCGCCTGCAGCGTGTCCGGCGTGTTCGGCGGCGAGCCGGTGTTGACCTGGTACGCCTGGGACGCGGTCGCGCCGGCGAACGCGCCGAGCGCGAATGCGCGCGACAGGAGCTTCTCGAAGCCGCGCTGCACGCTGCGTCGGAGGGTGTCGCTGTTCGGCTCGAAGGCGTACGCGGTTCCGTACTTCAGTGCGGCGCGCCGGAGCTGGCACAGCAGCCGGCGCACGCCGATCGGGCGGAGGTCGTCGTCGTCGGACAGCGTGTCGGCGGCGAGCCAGAGGAAGCCGCCGGGCTCGTGGCGTACGACGTTCACCTGCGCGTCCTGCAGCGCCTGGTACCACTCGGTCCCGAGCGGCGGGTCGAGCTGGACGACGTCGCGAAGCGGCTCGTTCGCGGGCGCGAGCCACGGCCCGCGCCGGATCGAGCGCGACGCGATCACTCCGGCCGCGGCGCCGTCCGGCGGCGAACGGCGGATCGTCGCCGGGTTCGCCGGGTCGGCGGTGAAGACCCACGGGTGGTAGAGCCCGCCGAAGGTGAAGATCGGGTTCGGCGCGGAGCCGGGCGGGCTCGTCGACTTCAGCGACTGGACGTGGAGGATCGCGGCGCGCTCGCGGTAGTGCTCCGGGAGCGCGAGCACGCCGAACTGGTCGCCGCGCGCCGCGCACATCCGCAGCACCGCGAGCTGCACGGGGAGGAGCGTCGTCGTCGGGTCGTAGTCGGCGACCTGGTCGAGCAGCCAGCGCGTCGTCTGCGTCGTCCGGACGACGATCCAGTTCGACCAGTCGCTCGCGAGCCCGCCGGCGAGCGCGCGCACGCGGTAGTAGAGCGTCGAGCCGCGCGGCCGTCCGTAGATCGAGAACTGGCGCTGCGGCCCGGTGTAGAGGTCTTCGGCTGCGGCGTCGCTCGACGGGTCGGTCGTCACCTGCAGCTCGTACGACGCCTTCTCGACGTCCGTCGCCGTCCACTCGAGCGTGAATGCGCCCGACTCCTCGTCGCCGAGCTGCGACAGCGTCGGCGACGCCGGGACGTGCGTCGTGCACGCGAGGAACTTCGACCAGTCCGGCTTCGGCGCCGGCTCGGACCCGAGCGCCTTCGGGATGTGCGAGCCGGGTGCGAGATACCAGCGGCGCTGTACCGCGTCCGGCACGACGACCATCGTCACCTCGTCGACGTCGAGCAGCGCGTGCATCGCGCGCAGCGGGCGCGGGCTCGGCTGCTGGTCGCGGATCCAGAACGCCGTCGCGAGCAGCCCGCTCGTGTCCGTCGTCGCGAGGGCGGGGTCGACGAAGAGCGACGCGTCGAGCCGCTCGAGGCCGTCGCGCAGCCGGTTCAGCCCGGCGGGGCGGATCGCGGGGAGCGCGGAGCCCCGGAGGATCGACGCACCGACCGGGAGGTAGAGCGGCGGCGCCGCCGACGGGCCGGCGAGCGGGAAGCGGGGCTGAGCCGCGTCCGCCGCGAGGCTGCCGGCGGCGGGCGGCGACGACGGGTCTGCGTAGAGCGCGGCGTCCGTCGGCAGGTCCGCCGCGAACCGCGGGTGCGCCGGGGCGAAGCCGAGCCCCGAGAGCACGGTGCTCGAGCCGGCCGCGTCGACGACCTCGAGCCGGAGCGTCAGCCGCTCGGCGAGCGCGTCCGGCGCCTGTACCGGCGTCGTGGTCGGCGCGCTTCGCGTCACCTGCAGCGGCGTGCCGACGATCGCGACCGACCCTGCGCGCGCGGCGTCGACGTCCTCGACGTCGATCCACACGGTGCGCGACGAGAAGACGCCGCGGACGAGTGAGCCCGGCAGCGGCGGATTCGCCGTCGGCTGGGTCAGCGACACGCGCAGCAGTCCCTCGCCTCCGTCGACCGCCTCGGCGACGACGGCGGCGACGCTGTGCTGTCCTCCGTGCAGACCGAGATAGTGGAGATGGCCGTGCCGGCCGGTCGCGAGCGTCGTCAGCCGCATCCACCACGCCTGGCCGCCCGTCACCGTCACCGCCCGGAGCTGCGACGCGGCTCCGCCCGGCGGCGAGTGCTCGGCGGCCTCGATCGCCGCTACCGGGACGAGCAGCGTCCACGGGCTCGCGGGGAACGAGACGCGGACGAGGTCGCCGGCGACGAGCTCGTCGTTCGAGCCGAGCAGCCCCGCGAACCTCGGCGCCGGTTTCAGCGCCGTCAGCTCCAGCCGGACCGGCGACGGCTCGAGCGACGCGTAGGTCGAGAGGCCGTCCGACCAGCTTCCCTCCGAGCGTGCGCGCAGCTGCGCGGGTGCAAGCCGGCCCGTCGTGCCGACGGCGGCGATCCCCGGCAGCGGGAACGCGTTCGCCTTCGCGCCGCTCGTGTCCGCGACGCGCACGACCCAGCAGCGCACGCCGCCGTTGCGGAAGAACGCGCGCACCGCCGGCCCGAGGAACGCGTACGCCTGCTCGCCGTGCTCGACGTCCCACGCGAGCGGTGCGTCGACGCCGAAGATCGACGCGAACTGCGCCGCGTCCTCCACGGGGACGGGGACGTCGATCGGCCCCGACGCGGCGATGCCGACGAAGCCGGCGATGTCCATGCGCGGCAGCACCTCCTCGATCGGAGGCGCCTGCGTCTCGAAGCGGATCCCGGGCAGCCTGCGGACGGTCTGCGGCACGCGCTACTCCATCTGGAGCCGCTCGTACGCGAGCACCAGCTCCTCCATCGCGACGTCGGTGCCCTTCGCGTTGAACGGCCCGCTCGTGTGCTTGATGATCCGCGCCCGCAGGAGCTTCCAGGTCTGGACGACCTGCGTGTGATCCTCGTTCTGGAGCTTGACCGTGACCGTCCGGAACGCCTTCTGGTCGCCGTTGCGGATCTGGTCGAGCCACGAGTAGAGATCGAGCGAGCCGATCACGCCGCGCTTCATCGTCACGTCGGTCGACTTGTTGATCCCCGTGATCTTCTGGACGGAGTTCTCCTTCATGTTCCCCGCCCGGTACTCGGCGACGGTCACCTCCATGCCGACGCCGCTCAGCTCCTGGAAGCCGGCCTGCGGCCCGTCGGTCACGCCGTCGCCGAGGTCGACGAGGAAGTTGAACTGGACGTACGGTCGGTCGCGTAGAACGGCCATCTCGCTCTCCTTTCAGTCCTGCGCTAGCGCTTTGCGTCGGCCGTCCACTGACCGATCCGGAAGATGACGAACTCGGCGGGATAGAGCGGCGCGACGCCGATGAGGCACACGAGCCGGCCGTTGTCGAGGTCGCTCTGGGTCATGGTCGTCCGGTCGCACTTCACGAAGTACGCCTTCTCGGGCTTGTCGCCCATGAGCGCGTTGTTCTGCCACTCGTTGAAGAGGAACTCGTCGATCGTCCCGCGGACGTTCGCCCAGAGCAGCGGCCCGTTCGGCTCGAAGACCGCCCACTGCGTCCCCTTGTCGATCGAGTGCTCGAGATACGCGAAGTAGCGTCGGATGTTCACGTACTTCCACTCCGAGTCGGAGCTCATCGTGCGCGCGCCCCAGAGGCGGAAGCCGCGGCCCTCGAAGAAGCGGAAGCAGTTGACGCCCGCAGGGTTGAGCACCTCCTGCTGCGCCTTGTTCAGCATCTTCTCGAAGCCGATCGCGAGGTTCACGACCTCGTTCGCCGGCGCCTTGTAGACGGCACGGTTGATGTCGTTCCGCGCGAAGATGCCCGAGACGAACCCGGACGGCGGCATCTCGTTCGGCTGGTTCGTGATCGGATCGAGGATCTCGATCCACGGGTAGTAGAGCGCGCCCCAGCTCGAGTCGAACATGCCGCGCATGTCCCGCACCTGGCCGATCGTCATGTCGTTCCCCGCATCGATGACCGCGATGCGGTAGCGCATGTACTCGGCATGGGTGATGACGCTGCTGATGATCGCGTGCACGCGGTCCATGTCATGCAGGTAGTTGTGGCTCGAGCCCGGCGCGGCGACGATCGAGATGTCGTCGAGGTCCTCGAACGAGACGAGGCCGATCTTCGTGTCGTCGGGCAGCCGCGCGCCCTCGTAGAAGCTCGCGGGCGGGAGGACGCCGTCCGTGCCGAGGGTGCCGTGCTCGAGCAGGACGTCGAGCGAGCGCTCGAGGTCGGACGAGCCCGGGTCCTTCACCGCCGACTCGAGGTCGGGGACCGGCGGCGAGCTGCCGGCGACGAGCGCGGACGAGGCCGTGAACAGCGCTTCGAGCACCGTGAGGCCCGTCGAGTCCGCGCCGACGTCGATCTCGATCGGCATCGACGACGTCGTGCTGCTCGTCGGCCCGAAGATCGCCGACATCGAGTCGGGCGTGCCGCCGAGCTGGTGCCGCGGGTCGAGCGGCAGCCCGGGCCACGCCGTGAGGATCGCGCTCGGATCCGCCTGGCCGACCGAGACGGTGGCGGTCACGAGCTGCACGGTCGCGAGCTCGGCGAGCTCGACCGTCGACGGCGAGGCCTCGACCTCGAAGTACCAGACGTGCGCTCCCGTCACCGTGTCGAGGCGCGACCGCGCGATCCCGAACTCCGTCGACTCGGGGCTCGCGAGCGTGAGGAGCACGAGGTCGTACTCCGACAGCCCGTTGACCTGCAGCCCGTCGGCGGTGCTGGCGAGGACGTTCGGGCCGACGACGAGGGTGAAGCGCACGTGGAAGTTCCCGTACGCGCCGGGATACCGCGCCGCGACGTCGATCGCGCCGCCGATCCCGTCGAGCTTCGCGCAGCCCTCCTGGTCCGCCTCCCGGTCGTCGGGCTCCGCGTTCGCGTAGATCCGCTTCACGTACAGCTTGTTGCCGCCTTCGGTGAAGAAGGCGCGGGCGGCCTGCCACATGTAGTTGTCGATGAGCGTGCCGCCGAAGTCGAGCTGCTGCCCGTCCCCGTACGTCGCCTCGTAGTCCGCGAGCGAGGTGAGGATCTCGGGCGTGTCGTAGAGCGGGCCGTACCGCGTCGGGCCGACGAACGCCGTCGTGGTCGTCCCGACGCCCTCGATCGACTTCGTGCGGTAGGAGGTCTCTTCGACGTACACACCTGGAGCGAGGTACTCGGGCATCGGGTTCTCCTTAGGCCGAAAGGACGAGCAGGTCGGGGCCGTCGCCCGTGCGGAGCACGAGCTCGCGGCCGAAGAGGAGCGTCTGCGCCCCGAGCGGGGCTTCGGGGCTCGCGGAGGCGAGGAGCGTCCCGGCGGGCTGGGTCAGCACCGCGCAGAGGTCGGGCGGCTCGCCCGACGCGGGGTCGGGGAACGGCGGGCTCGCCGGGCGGCCGTAGCGGACGCTCACCGTCACGGGCCACGTCTGGTCGGAGAGGGCGCGGCTGCCGGGCGGCGGCGACGCGAGCCACGGCGGCTTCGGGTACGGCATGAGCACGGCGACGCGGCCGTGCTCGTCGGCGACGCCGCGGTAGACGGCGGCGTTGTTGATCGAGACCTCGAGCACGGCCCACGACGCCTCTGCGCCGGTCTCCGCGTCCTTGAGGTCGGCGCGGATGGCGGCGATGCCCGCCGGCGGGACGCGGCTCGCCGTCGAGAAGAGCGGCACCGAGCCCGTCGTCGCGTCCGGAGGCGACGACGCGATGCCGCAGTCGTCGGCGAAGAGCCCGCGCAGCGGGACGTCGGCGGTGAAGACGAACGGGAGAAAGCGCCCCTGCGTGTCCGTCAGCCGGAACACGAACGGCGCCTCGACCGGCGGCGAGCTCCAGAACGCGTCGTCGCCGCTGCCGAAGGCGCTTGCGCGGAGGCCGGGGAGGTTGTGCACCGCGAAGACGCCGCTCGGGCCCGACAACGCCGCGGTCCCAGTCGTCGTCTCCACGACCTGCAGCCCGTCCGCGATCAACTGGCCCGAGACGCGGTCGAAGAAGCGCACGCCGAGCAGTGCTGTCCGCGTCACCGTCTCGAGCGGCGTCGGCGGCGGCTGCGACACGACGCCGCTCACGAGGCCACGACCTTCGTGAACCCCAGGTCGCGCGTCTGGACGAGGCCCATGCCGTCGTCCATCGCGACCGGCGACTCGATCTCGACCATGCGCGCGACATACGTCGCCGACGGCTGCTCCTGCGACTGCGCGACGTCCCAGATGTAGCCGATGTCCTGCACCGTCAGGTTCTCGTAGACGAGCTCGACCGTCTCCTCCGGGCGGAACACCTGCGGTTCCGGACTGTGCTGGTTCAACACGCCGGACGGGAGCACCGGCGTGTCCTCGAGCGCGCGGATCGCGAAGCCGAGGAGACGCTGCTGCCGGATCGCGTCCGTCGCCCATGCCGTGACGAGGAAGTGCAGGTCGAGCGGAAGCGGCGGGCGGTAGCGCCGGCCGTCCGGGCCGATCTGCGGCGGCAGGTTGCGGTTCGCGCTGACGGTGAGCCGGTAGAGGTAGAGCGAGACGCCCTCCGTCATCGGCGCCGCGAGGTTCGTCGACTTGTACTGGGCGAACGTGACGCCGTCGAACTCCGTCCCGACGGCCGCGCTCTGCAAGAGGCCCAGGATCGCCTGGCTCGTCGCGCCGATCGCGGGGTACGTCGCCATGTCAGCGCAGCGACGGCCGTTGCACGGCTTCGCGGATCGTCGTCACCATGTCCTCCGGCGAGACCTCGCCGATCTCGACCTGCTCCGGCCGGAGCTCCCACAGGTACGCGTGGCCCTCGTGCTCCTCGACTGCAAGCACCTTCGTCCGCGGGCGCTCGAGCAAGAGGTCGACGCAGGCGTCGGGGAGCACGGAGTCGTGCAGCCCGACGACGACGACGTGCGGCTCGGTGTGCCGTGCAAGCGAGGTGAGCTCGTCGAGCGACGTGGAGACGCCGACGACGGCCATGTCCTGCTGGCGCGCCACGGCCTCCTCGACCATCCCGCGAACGAGACGGGACAGATCGACGAGGAGGATTCTGATCTCCTCAATAGCAGCTCCTCTCGACGTGTCGAGTGTCCGTCCGCGCCGCTCGCGGATGAATGGTCCGAACGGTCCGGATTCGATCCGGAACGAGGGCCGGGTCGTTTGCCCGCGTTCGGCCCGAACGAACTAGATCGTCGGAACCGGATCTACGCGCGGCGGCGTACGATCGCAGCCGCGTCGCCGCGACGGCGAACGCCGAGCTTCTCGAGGATGTTGTGCACGTGGTTCTTCACGGTCGTCACCTCGATGCTGAGGCCGGACGCGATCTCCTTGTTCGAGAGGCCGTCGCCGATGAGCTCGACGATCTCCCGCTCGCGGACCGTCAGCGTCTCGAGATCCGGCGCGGCGCCCTGCCGCCGCTGCTGCTCCGCGAGCGAGCTCACGCGCGACAGCAGCGTCGCGGCGAGTCGCGGTGAGCACGGCATCTCCGCGCGCGTGACGCTCTCGACGACGAACGCGACCTCGTCGCCGGTCGCGTCCGTCGTCACATAGCCGGCGACGCCGGCTTCGGCGAGCGGAAGGATGTCGGGATCGTCGTCCGCGATCCCGAGCGCGACGACACGGGTTGCCGGCGCAGTCGTCGTGAGCGCGCGCACGAGCGCGGGGCCGGCCCCGGGACCGAGCGCGACGAGCGCGACGTCCGGCGACGTCTCGCGCACGCGCGCGACGCCGTCGTCCGTCGACACCGCCGTCGCGACGACCTCGAACCCGTCGCGCCCCGCGAACAGCACGGCGAGCCCTTCGCGATAGAGACGGACCGGCGCGATGACGACGAGCCGAATCACGTCGCCGCAATCGTCGGGCCGGCGACCGAGATGCCGCAGGATTGGCCGTCATGCCGCAAGGTCACGCGGGCCCTCCTGCTTGTCCTCCCCCTGCCGGGGTTCTAGTACGGCGGCCGCGCGGTGTCAAACCGGCCGACGCTTGACAAGCGTCGCGCGAATGGTCGATGGTCCCCGGCGCCGGAGGTCTGCGGCGGGCCGATGCCTTCGGGGGGAGCGACGAGGGAAGGAGTCCAAATGGCCCGCACGACGAAGGACAAGTCGCGGCCGGGCGCGCTCGCAGTGACGATCATCGTGATCCTGTGCGCAGCGGTCATCCCGGTCCTGCTGTACGTGCTCTGGGAGTGTTGGCCGGAGGAGGCGGTGCTCAAGGCCGGCTCCGGCCCCGTGGACGTGTTCGGCATCCATCGGACCGTGTCGACGGAGGTGATGCTGTTCATCGTCGTCGCGGTCGGCGGCGCGCTCGGCGGCACCCTGCACTCGACGCGCTCCGTCGCGTGGTACGTGGGAGAGCGGCACCTGAGGTGGCGCTGGGTGCCGTTCTATCTCGTGACGATCGTGCTCGGCGCCGGGCTCGCGACGGTGTTCTACCTCGTGATCCGCGGCAGCTTGATCCAGGGTGCGGGGCTCTCGAGCGCGAACCCGTACGGGTTCGTCGCGCTCGGGACGCTCGTCGGCCTCTTCACCGAGCAGGCGCTCGTCATGCTCCGGAAAGTCGCGACGGAGGTCTTCGCCCAGGCGGAGACCGGGAACGACTCGGCGAAGTTCGTCGTGACGACCGACGAGCCCACAGCCGTGACCGATACGTCGGCGACCCTGGCAGGCGGCGTGGAGGCGGACGTCGGGCCCGTGACC
>DATJOZ010000146.1:0-79795 GCA_035506655.1 Gaiellaceae bacterium | reverse complement strand
GCGCGGCGTAGTCCGATAGAGGGACGGTGGAGACGGCGGCCAAGCTCCCACAGCCCCTGCCTGCGGCGCTGACCGATACGGCGCGGCTCCCGCTCGGGAGCCTGCTCGTCCGCGACGGGCTCATCACCGCGGAGCAGCTCGAGCTCGCGCTCGCGGAGAAGGAGGAGACCGGGCACCGGCTCGGCGAGATCGTGCTCGCGCACGGCTGGGTCGTCGCGGCGACGCTCGCGCGCCTCCTCGCCGAGCAGCACGGGCTCGAGTACGTCGACCTCCCACACACGGCCGTCGACCCCGCGGCGGCCGGGCTGCTCCCCGAGAAGCTCGCGCGCCGCTACGAGGCGCTGCCGATCCGCTTCAGCTCCGAGAAGACCGTCCTCGTCGCCGTCTCCGACCCGACGAACGTCGCCGCGTCGGACGACCTTCGCCTCGCGCTCGGGCTCAACGTGCGGCTCGCGGTCGCGGCCGCGCCGGACCTCTTCGACGCGATCGCGCGCGAGCATCGCCCGCGCCTCGGCGCCGAGGTCGAGTCGGGCGGGGACGACGAGCTCGGCGCGGAGGACATCCGCGGCAGCGCAACGTCCGCGCCCGCGATCTCGCTCGTCAACTCGCTCATCGCGCAGGCGATCGACGAGGGCGCGTCCGACCTCCACTTCGAGCCGCAGGCGAAGGAGATGGTGGTCCGCATCCGCGTCGACGGCGTCACGCGCCACCTCGCCACCGTGGCGAAGGAGATGCAGCCCGCGGTGACGAGCCGCCTGAAGATCATGGCCGAGCTCGACATCGCCGAGCGCCGCGCGCCGCAGGACGGGCGCATGTCGGTCCGCGTCGGCGGCGCGCCGATGGACCTTCGCTGCGCCGTCCTCCCGACGACGCACGGCGAGCAGGTCGTGCTCCGGATCATGAACCGCACCGCCGACGGCGGCCGCCTCGGGCTCGCCGAGCTCGGCATGTCGGCGCCCGCGGAGGAGGCGTTCGCGCGCGCGATCCGCCAGCCGTACGGCGCCGTGCTCGCCGTCGGCCCGACCGGCTCCGGCAAGACGACGACGCTCTACGCGGCGCTCGACATCCTGAACGACGAGGAGCGCGTGCTGATGACGATCGAGGATCCCGTCGAGTACCAGACGGCCGGGATCAACCAGATCGAGGTGAACTTCCGCAGCGGCCTCACGTTCGCGCGCGGGCTGCGGACGATCCTCCGCTCCGACCCGGACGTGTTGCTCGTCGGCGAGATCCGCGACGAGGAGACGGCGCGCATCGCGATCCAGGCTGCGATGACGGGCCACCTCGTGCTCACGACGCTGCACACGCACAACGCCGCGTCGTCGATCGCGCGGCTCTCCGACATGGGCGTCGAGCCGAGCCTCCTCGCGACGTCGATCAACTGCATCGTCGCGCAGCGGCTCGCGCGCCGGCTCTGCGTCCACTGCCGCCGCGAGTACGAGCCGGACGCGGCCGAGCGCTCCGAGGCCGGGATCGAGCACGGCGACGACGCGAAGCTCTTCCGCTCGGCGGGCTGCCCGCAGTGCGCGGGCACCGGGTTCTCCGGGCGGGTCGCGCTCTACGAGGTGATGGCGGTGCACGGCAAGCTGCGCCGCCTGATCGAGTCCGGTTCCGCCGACGAGATCTTCGCCGAGGCGGTCGCGCAGGGCATGGCGACGCTGCGGCAGGACGGCCTCCGGCTCGTGCGCGCCGGCCTCTCGTCGCTCGACGAGATCCGCCGCGTCACCGGCGACCGGCTCAGCTAGCTCTCGTCGGGCTCGTCCGGCTCGTCGAGGTCGAGGATCCGCGCGCGGTACTGCTTCGAGCCCGGGCGGAGCGAGCTCGCGAGCTTGTAGTGGCCGTTCGCCTCGCGCTCGCGGCCCTGCTTCTCGAGGCAGCGGCCGAGCGCGTAGTGCGCGTAGTCGTCCGTCGGCGTCAGCTCGAGCACCTTGCGGAACTCCGCCTCCGCCTCGGGCCAGCGGCGGATGCGGAAGTACGCGATGCCGAGCGCCTCGCGGATCGACGCCTTCTCCGGCTCGCGCTTCTTCGCCTTCTCGAGGGCCACCGTCGCCTGCGCCGCCATCCCCTTCTTCAGCTGCGCGCGCCCCTGCTGGTAGAGGCTGTACGTCGTCTCGGCCATCGCCTAAGTCAAGCTGACGCGTCAAGGCCGCCGAAGCCGAGCGAGCGGAGCGAGAGGAGCCCGCGCACGCGCTCGCGCGCCGTGAGGCGCGCGCGGACGCTGCGGACGAGCGTGCGGAGCTCGCGGCGCGCATCGCCCGCGGCGCGCGGCGCTCCGTCCGGGCGGCCGAACCGCGCCGCCGTCGCGGCGGCGACGAACGTGTCCGGGTCGACGGCGAGCTCGCGGCGGACGAGGGCGCCGAGCTCGTGGAGCGTCGCGCTGCGCGCCGCGTCGATCCGCTGGTCGACGAGGTAGTCGGCGAGCTCGCGCCGGCACGCGGCCGCGACGCGGCGCGGATCGTGCGTGAGGTAGCGCGCGCGGCGCACGGCGAGCTTCACGAGGACGATCGCCGCGAATGCTCCCGCGATCACGAGCAGGACGAGCGTGACGATGTTCGTGCGCGGCGACGCGGCGTTCGCGACGGAGCCGCCGCCCGCGCCTGCGGTCGGCGCGGGGCTCGTCTCGCCGTGGCGGTGCGCGGACTGCGCCGGGACCGCGGCGCCCGCACCGGCCGGCGTGCCGCCCGCACGGCGCAGGTCGAAGCCGCGCGACGCGGCGGAGTACGGCGCGCTCAGCTCGCCGCGCTCCGGCCGCCCGTCCGACGGCGTCGGGTCGAACGGGAGCCAGCCGTAGCCGCGGAACCACGCCTCGACCCACGCGTGCGCGTCGTGGTCGGTCACCGTCCACGTCCCCGACTTGGCGTCGTACGTCCCGCTCGAGAACCCGACGGCGACGCGCGCCGGCACGCCGAGATAGCGCAGCATCAGCGCCATCGCGCCGGCGAAGTACTGGCAGTAGCCCTCGCGCGTCTCCGCGACGAAGCCGACGAGCGGCGCGGCCGAGAAGACGGCCGGGTGATCCGTGTACGCGAACCCGCCGCGCGTGCGGAACCACGACTCGAGGTCGATCGCCGCCGCGTACGGCGTCCGCGCGCGGCCCGCGACGGCGCTCGCGATCTGCGCGAGGCGCGTGTAGCGGAGGACGTCGGGATTCGCGTCGACGAGCTCGTCGATCCGCGTCTGCCGCGACGGCGTCCCGAACGGCGGCGCGGTCGCGCCGGGCCAGACGTCGAGGAAGCCGCCGGGCGCGGTGAGCGCGCGCGGGTACACGGGCTTCGAGCGGCCGAGCTCGGCCGGCGTCGGCGCGGGCGCGTAGCTCAGCACCGAGTACCGGAAGTCGCGCGTCAGTCCCGACGGCAGGTACGCGAGCCCCGGCTCCGGACGGACGAGCGGCGCGGAACCCGCCTCGAACGCGACGGGGACGCCGCCGCCGACGAGCCGCGTGTCCGCGAGCGCCTTCACCGTCACCTCCTGGCGCACGAGGTTCCTCCGGAGGCGCGACGCCGCCGGCTCGAGCGAGTCGCCCGCGCGCGGCGCGCCCTGGAGCCAGCGGTCGGCGGCGAAGTCGTCGAGGAGCGCGGCGCGCCAGTAGAGCGACCGCTCCGGCGCCTTGATCTCGAGCACCGTCGTCCGCCTCGGCGCCCACGTGATCCCCTCGTACTGGCCGTTCCAGATGTACGACACGCTGACCGGCGCGCTCGACGCGCCCGAGAGGTCCCAGGTCTGCCAGTGGACGAGCTCGCGCTTCGCGACGGCCGGCGAGCTCGACGCGAGGAGCGCGAGCAGTGCGAGCGCGGCCGCCGCGGGAAGCGCCGCGCGCGGGACGCGGCGCGTCGTCAGCCCCGCGAGGATCACGAGGACCGCGACGAGGATCGCGACGCCGGCCGCGAGCGCGCCCCGGTCGCCGGCGAGCGTCGCCGCCCACCCCGCGCCGAGCACGACGACGAGCGACGCGAGCACGGCGCGGCGTGCGGCGACCGCGAGCCCGAGCGCGAGCACGAAGCCGAAGATCGCGGCGAGCAGCACGCCGCGCATGTCGGCGTGCACGCGCGGGTCGAACGGGACGTGGACGTCGTAGTAGTCGAGGAAGCCGTTCGAGAACCGCGAGCCGAGCGGCCCGACGATCTCGTGCCGGAGCGAGACGCCGAACGCGAGCCGCGCCGCGACGACGACCGCGACGACGACCGCGGCGGCGCGCCACCGGAGCGGCCGGACGAGCGCAGGCGCCAGCGCGACGGCGACGACCGCGACGACGCGCCACGCCGCGTCGTGCGGCCGTTCGAGCCGCAGCCAGCTCGCGGCGACGACGACCGCGGGAACGATCGAGACGGCGAGCGTCCTACGCACCGGCGGCCGCCCTCGTCGCGCGCGCCGACAGCGCCGCCGTCAGATCGTCTCCCGGCCGCACGACCGCGACCGCGATCCCCGCAGCCTGCAGCCGCAGCAGCCCGGGCTGCGGCGCGCGCGCCGGCTCGACGTAGACGACCGAGACGCCGCGCCGCGAGAGCGCGCGCTGCACGAGCCGGTCGACGAGCGGCGCGTCGACCTGCGACGTGACGACGACGAGCTCGAGCGAGCGCGCGACCGCGCTCCCGGCCGACTCGAGGAGCGCGAACGCCGGCGTGCGCGCGGTCGGCTCCGCGGCGGCGAGCGTCTCGAGCGCGCGCGGCCAGTCGCCCGCCTCCGTCCCGATCGGCTGCTCCTCGCGCGCGGCGGAGTTGACGACGAGGACGCAGCGCCGCTTCCGCTTCACGTGTGCGAGAAGGATCGAGCCCGCTGCGCGCACCGCGACGTCGAACGTGCGCGGCTCGTTCCCGTCGAGGAGCACGACGACCTCGTCGCGCGGCGCGTCCTCGAGCTCCTTCACCATCAGCTGCCCGCGGTGCGCCGTCGAGCGCCAGTGCACCTTCCGCAGCGACTCGCCCTGCTCGTACTCGCGCACGCTGTGCAGCTCGAAGCCCGTCGGCCGCCGCAGGAGCAGCCGCCGTCCCTCCTGCGCGTGCGCGCCGCCCTCGGAGAAGAGCCGGTCGAGCGCGACGAGGCGCGGATAGACGACGAGCGCCTGCGCGCCGGCCTGGACGATCTCCGTCCGCGCGAGCCCGAACGGGTCCTCGGCCGAGAGGCGAACGCTCTCGAACGCGTAGCGGCCGCGCGGCACCTGCCGAAGCTCGTAGCCGCCCGAGAACCGGCGCCCGCGGCGCTCGAGCTCGACGCGGCGCTCGCCGAGACGGCCGAGCGTCTCGTGCGCGACGAGCGTCGGCGGGGGGACGGCGGACGCGGGCTCGACCTCGAGCTCGACGCGGACGTCCTCTCCCTCGAGGAGGTCGCGCTCCGGGCCGTGGCGGCGGACGAGCGGCGCGCGTGCCGAGAGCCGGATCCACGCGACCGCCGCGACGACCGCGAGCACGAGCCCCGTCGCGACCGGGTAGAGCGCGCGCGAGCCGAACACCCACGCGACGACGTAGACGACGAGGCCGAGCGCGAGAACTGCGCGGCCGCGGTTCGTCATCACTACACCGGGACCGGCGTGCGCTCCAGCGCCTCGGCGACGAGCGCCTCGCCGTCGAGGCCCGCGGAGCGCGCCTCCGGCGCGAGGATCAGCCGGTGCGCGAGCACGGGCGCCGCGACCGCCTTCACGTCGTCCGGCACGAGGTAGTCGCGCGCGTCGGCGAGCGCGCGCGCCTTCGCGACACGGAGGAGCGCGATGCCGGAGCGCGGCGACGCGCCGAGATAGAGCCGCGAGTCGGCGCGCGTCTGCCGCAGCAGCGCGACGACGTAGCGGCCGAGGCTCTCCTCGACGTACACGTCGCGCGCCTGCGCCGCGAGAGCGAGCACGTCGGCCGCGCCCGCGACGGGGTCGAGCGAGTCGAGCGGCGGCACGTGCGTCTGCTCGTCGAGCATCTTCGCCTCGTCGGCGAGCGGCGGGTAGCCGAGCGTGACGCGCATCGCGAAGCGGTCGAGCTGCGCCTCCGGCAGCGGGTACGTCCCCTCGTACTCGATCGGGTTCTGCGTCGCCATCACCATGAACGGCCGCTCGAGCGGGTACGACACGCCGTCGACGGTGACCTGGCTCTCCTGCATGCACTCGAGGAGCGCGGCCTGCGTCTTCGGCGACGCGCGGTTCACCTCGTCGACGAGCAGGAGCTGCGCGAAGACCGGGCCGGGACGGAACTCGAACTCGTTCGTGCGCTGGTTGAAGACGTTGACGCCGGTGACGTCGGACGGCAGCAGGTCGGGCGTGAACTGGAGCCGCGAGAACGAGCAGTCGAGCGAGCGCGCGAGCGCCTTCGCGAGCATCGTCTTCCCGACGCCGGGGAAGTCCTCGATGATCAGGTGGCCCTCGGCGACGAGGCAGAGGACGACGAGGCGCAGCGTCTCCTTCGGCGCGTGGACGACCCGCTCGAGGTTCGCGACGATCGCGGCGACGAGGTCCGACGGCGCCGGCGCTGCGGCGGGCTCAGCCAAGGAGCGCCTCGACCTCGTCGAGGATGGCGGCGGCGATCACGTCCTTCGGCGCCCGCTCGACGACGCGCTCGCCGCGCGCGGAGACGAGCGTCACCTCGTTGTCGGTCGCGTCGAACCCGATGCCGGGCTGCGCGACGTCGTTGTAGACGAAGAGGTCCGCGTGCTTCCGCTCGCGCTTCTCGCGCGCGCGCTCGAGGCCGCGCCCGCCCTCGTCGGCGGCGAAGCCGACGAGCAGCCGGCCGGGACGCGTCTCGGCGCCGATCGTCGCGAGCACGTCCGTCGTCGGCTCGAGCTCGACCGTCCACGCGGCGCGGTCCTTCGGGCGCTTCGACGCGAGCGCCTCGGCCGGGCGGTAGTCGGCGACGGCGGCCGCCATGATCACGACGTCGGCGACGGCGGCGCGCGCGACCGCTTCGCGCTCGAGGTCGGCGGCCGTCGGCGTCTGCACGAGCTCGACGCCGACCGGCGCGGGGACGGCGAGGTTCGCGCCGAGCAGCGTCACGTGCGCGCCGCGGCGGCGCGCCTCGGCGGCGAGCGCGACGCCCATCCGCCCCGACGACCGGTTACCGACGTAGCGCACCGCGTCGAGCGGCTCCCGCGTCCCGCCGGCGGAGACGAGGACGCGCTTGTCGCGCAGCGGCCCGCGCCCGGCGAGGAGACCTTCGGCGACACGGACGACCTCGTCCGGCTCGACCATCCTCCCCACGCCGAGCTCGCCCTCCGCGGTCTCGCCTTCGTCGGGCCCGACGAGGACGACGCCGCGCGCGCGCAGCACCTCCGCGTTCGCGCGCGTCGCGGGGTGCGACCACATGCGCGGGTTCATCGCCGGCGCGACGAGCGTCGGCCCGCGGTGCGCGAGCGCCGCTTCGGTCAGCACGTTGTCGGCGAGACCGTGCGCGAGCTTCGCGAGCGTGTTCGCGGTGCACGGCGCGACGACGAGCAGGTCGGCGCGCGTCAGGTGGAGATAGACGTCGTCGCCGGGCGGACGCCGCGCGAGCGCGCGGAACGTCTCCGCCGTGACGAACCGCTCCGCGCCGGGCGTGACGAGCGGCACGACGTCGTGGCCGCCCTTCACGAGCAGCCGGCAGACCTCGCAGGCCTTGTACGCGGCGATCCCGCCGGTGACGCCGAGCAGCACCCGAGCCATGCGTCAAATGATGCCTGGCCGCCCGAGTCGGGGCATTCCGGCGGCCTATTCGGACTGCGCGTACGTCAGGAGTCGGCGAACGGCCGCCGCCGTCGCGCTCGATCAACCGCGCGTGGTGCGGGCGGAGGCTAGGCGTACTCGTACTTGAGCATGCCCTGGGAGACCTCTTCCAGAGCCATGGTCAAGTAGTTCTTCGAGCGGGACTCGACGAGCGGCGGCGGATTGTCGTCGAAGGTGCCCTCGCCGAGCTGGTGGTGGTAGTTGTTGATCTGCCGGGCGCGCTTGGCGGCCACGATGACGAGCGCATAGCGCGAGTCCACGTTGGTGAGCAGATCGTCGACGCGAGGATAGATCATGGTCGCGACATGGTACCGGCTGGAGCGAGGAGGCCGCGGACGATCGTCGAGAGCTCGCCGAGAGCCCGCTCCAGGTCGTCGTTTTCGACGACGTAGCTGAACCGGTCGGCCACGAGGAGCTGCTCCCTGGCAACACGGATCCGCTCGCTGATCTCCCCCGCGCTCTCCGTCGCCCGCTCGCGGAGGCGGCGCTCGAGCTCCTCGATCGGCGCCGTGACGAAGATCGTGACGGCGTTCGGCTCGCGCTCGGCGACGGCGAGCGCGCCCTCCGTCTCGAGCTCGAGGACGCACGCCCTGCCGTCGTCGACGATCCGCGTGATCTCCGAGACGAGCGTCCCGGAGCGCTGGCCCCACGGGAACGCGTGGTACTCGAGGAACTCGTCGGCGGCGAGACGGCGGTCGAACTCCTCGTCGGAGATGAAGTAGTAGTGGACGCCGTCCTCCTCCCCGGGCCGGCGCGCGCGCGTCGTCGCGGACACGGCGAGCTCGAGCTGCGGGAACGCGGCGAGCAGCCGCTGGATCAGCGTTCCCTTGCCGGCGCCCGACTGGCCGGTGACGACGAGAACGGGCAGCGGCTTACCGGTTGAAGAGCTCAATCAGCTCCGTGCGCTGACGGTCGGACAGGCCGCCGACGGTCTTCGACTGGCTGATCCGGCAGGTGTTGAGGAAGCGCGCGGCCTTCACACGGCCGAACTTCGGCACGGCCATGAGGATGTCGATCACCTTCGCGGTCTCGACGTACTCGGGCGGGTCGCCGAGGATCTGCTCGATCCTCACCTTTCCGAGCTTCAGGTCCTTCTTGAGCTTGGCCCGCCTGACCCTGACGTCGTTCGCTCGTTGGAGTGCGTCCATCCGCTGGTCGAGCGAGCGGAGAGGAGCGTGAGCATGCGTCTTGGTCGCGGTCATCGGGGCGTCCGATCTTACCAACGCTCCGACCGGTTTCAAGCGGTGACGCTTCGCTCCCTCAGAGGCGTTCGCTCGGGGTCGTGCGCGACCGCGTGCGCCTCGTCTGGACCGGCAACGCCGACGCGCGCCGAGGCGTCCGCGAGCTCCGCGCGAACGCGCGACGGCGCGTCCGGATCGGAGAAGAGAATCGTGCCGAGCGCGACGTCGCGCGCGCCGCACGCGACGAGCTCGAGTGCATCCTGTCCCGTCGTCACGCCGCCCATGCCGACGATCGGAAGGTGCGTCGCCGCGTAGCACGCGTGCACCGTCGCAAGTGCGATCGGCTTCAACGACGGACCCGACAATCCGCCCGTCGTGCGCGCGAGCACCGGTTGCAACGTGCGAGGATCGAGTGCGCTTCCGCGCAGCGTGTTGATGAGCGAGAGTCCGTCCGCGCCCGCGTCGGCGACCGCGGTCGCGACGGCGGCGACGTCGGGGTGAGCGGCGGAAAGCTTGGCGTAGAGCGGGATTGCGGTCACCGCGCGGCAGGCGGCGACGATCTCCGCGGCACCGTCCGCGGCCTCGTCGACGTTCGGGCACGAGAGGTTCAGCTCGATGACTGCGACTGCGTCGCGGTCCAGTCCGGCGCACGTCTCTGCATAGTCGTCCGCCGAGAATCCTCCGACGGATACCCAGATCGGTATGTCCAACAGCTCGGTCAGACGCGGCAGCGTGTGACTCACGAAGCGTTCGCGTCCCGGATTCGCGAGCCCGATCGCGTTCAACATCCCGTGCGCGGTCTCCGCGATGCGCGGCGGTGCGTTCCCTTCGCGCGGCAGCGGCGTGATCGTCTTCGTCACGTACGCGTCGAGCTGACGCGCGACGCCGGGTGCGGCGAGCGCGTCGAGGCAGCCGCTCGCGTTAAGCAGCCGCACGGAGCACCGGCCCTTCGACGCAGAGGCGCTTCAGCTCGCCGCCGATCTCGACCGCGCACCCGTAGCAGGCGCCGTAGCCGCACGCCATCGGCGCCTCCCACGCGAGCTGCGCGTCCGGGCAGAGCTCCGCGACGGCCTGGAGCATCGGCTCGGGGCCGCAGGCGAGGACGTCGCGCGCCGTGTCGATGACCTCGGTGACGAACGTCGGCTCGACGACGACCTCGGCGCCCGGGAGGAGCGCGGCCGCTTCGGCGTGGCGCTCCGAGCGGAAGCCGAGGACGACCGGTGCGCCCGGCAGCGCCTCCGCGAGGTACGGGAGCGGCGCCATCCCGATCCCGCCGCCGACGAGGAGCGGCCGTTCGACGGCAAGCTGGAAGCCGTTCCCGAGCGGGCCGAAGACGTGGATCGCGTCGCCCGGCTCGAGCGCGGCGAGCGCAGCCGTCCCCGGGCCGACGACGTCGAGCAGGAACGCGAGCTCGCCGGGCGGCGCGAGGCAGAGCGAGAGCGCACGCGGCAGCAGCCGGCCGGGCGCCTCGAGCATGAAGAACTGCCCCGGCGTCCCCGGGTCGAGGCCGCCGCGCGCGAGCCGCAGGAGCGTGTACGGCCCGACCGCGTCGACGGCGACGACGCTACGCCGTTCGCGTCTCGGCATCGATCCGCTCCTGCAGCGACAGCGCCCCCTCGGCGCGCGCGTTCGCGATCGCGTGCACCGCGGTCGCCGCGCCCGACATCGTCGTGATGCACGGGACGCGACGGGACAGCGCGGCCTCGCGGATCGCGTAGCCGTCCGAGCGCGCGTGATGTCCTTCGGGCGTGTTGATGACGAGGTCGCAGCGTCCGCGGCGGATGAGGTCGATCACCGTCGGCTCGTCGCCGACCGCCTCGCTCAGCTTGCGCACCTCCTCCACCTCGAGCCCCGCGCCCGCGAGCGTCTCCGCCGTGCCGCGCGTCGCAAAGAGCGTGAAGCCGAGGCCGAGCAGCGTCGCCGCGATCGGGACCGCGGCGAGCTTCTCCGCGTCGCGGATCGAGAGGAAGACCGAGCCGGACGTCGGGAGCTCGCGCCCCGCCGCGCGCTCCGCCTTCGCGAACGCGGACGGCAGGTCGGCGGCGCTCGCCATCACCTCGCCGGTCGACCGCATCTCCGGCCCGAGCACCGGGTCGCTGCCCGGGAAGCGCGCGAACGGCAGCACCGCGGCCTTCACGCTCCACTGCCGCGGCGGCCGCTCCGGCGGCAGGCCGAGGTCGCGGATGCGCGCGCCCGCCGAGATCCGGCACGCCGCCGCGACGAGCTGGATCCCCGTCGCCTTGCTCACGAACGGCACCGTCCGCGACGCGCGCGGGTTCGCCTCGATCACGTACACCTCGCCGTCGCCGGTGAGCCCGAGCTGCACGTTCAGGAGCCCGACGACGCCGAGCGACCGGCCGAGGATCCGAACCGTCCGCTGGATCTCCTCCGTCTGCGCCGGGCTCAACGACGGCGCCGGGAGCACGCACGCGGAGTCGCCGGAGTGGACGCCCGCTTCTTCCACGTGCTGCATCACCGCGGCGATGTACGTCTCGGTCCCGTCGCACAGCGCGTCGACGTCGACCTCGACCGCGTTCTCGAGGAAGCGGTCGACGAGCACGCGCCCGTGCACCGGCACGAGCCGCACCTCCTCGTCGGTGTAGCAGATGCGCATCGAGCGCCCGCCGAGGACGTACGACGGCCGGATCAGCACCGGGTAGCCGATCTCGTTCGCGACCGCGACCGCCTCGTCGACCGACGTCGCCATCGCCCACGCCGGCGGGCGGAGGTCGTGCGCGCGCAGGAGGCCGGCGAACCGCTCGCGGTCCTCCGCGAGGTCGACCGCGTCGACGGGCGTGCCGATGATCGTGTACCCGGCCTGCGCGATCTCGTGCGCGAGCTTCAGCGGCGTCTGGCCGCCGAACTGGATCACGACGCCTTCCGGGCGCTCGCGGTCGCAGACGGCGAGCACCGACTCGAGGTCGAGCGGCTCGAAGTAGAGGCGGTCCGACGTGTCGTAGTCGGTGGAGACCGTCTCCGGGTTGCAGTTGACCATCACGGCCTCGTAGCCGAGCTCGCGGAACGTCGCCACCGCGTGGACGCAGCAGTAGTCGAACTCGATCCCCTGGCCGATCCGGTTCGGGCCGGAGCCGAGGATGACGACGCGCGGCTTGTGGCCGGTCGGTGCGGCTTCCTCGGCCTCTCCCCAGGTCGAGTAGTAGTAGTTCGAGGCGGCCTCGACCTCGCCGGCGCAGGAGTCGACGCGGCGGTAGACCGGGCGGACGCCGCAGTCGCGCCGCCGCGCGCGCACCGCGTCCTCGGTCGCGCCCGACGCGGCGGCGATGTCGGCGTCGCCGAGCCCGAGCCGCTTCAGCCGGAGCCAGTCGCCGGCGACGAGCTCGTCGATCGGCCGCGACGCCTCGCGGAGCCCGTCCGCGATCCGCGCGAACTCGGCGTGGAAGAACGGGTGCACCTCCTCCGGGACCTCCGCGAGCGTCTGCCACGGCGTCGCCGCGCCGCGGTCGAGCTCGCGCGAGCGCATCGCCTTCAGGAACGCCTCGGCGAACGTCCGCCCGATCCCCATCGTCTCGCCGACCGACTTCATCTGCGTGCCGAGCGTCCGGTCGGCGCCGGGGAACTTCTCGAACGCGAAGCGCGGGAACTTCACGACGACGTAGTCGAGCGTCGGCTCGAAGCTCGCGGGCGTCGTGCCGGTGAGGTCGTTCGGGATCTCGTCGAGCGTGTAGCCGACGGCGAGCTTCGCCGCGACCTTCGCGATCGGGTAGCCCGTCGCCTTCGACGCGAGCGCGGACGACCGCGACACGCGCGGGTTCATCTCGATCACGCGCACCTCGCCGGTCTCCCGCGAGCGCGCGAACTGGATGTTCGAGCCGCCGGTGTCGACGCCGACCGCGCGCACGATCGCCGCCGCCGCGTCGCGCAGCTCCTGGAACGCCTCGTCCGGCAGCGTCATCTGCGGCGCGACCGTCACCGAGTCGCCGGTGTGCACGCCCATCGGGTCGAGGTTCTCGATCGAGCAGACGATCACGACGTTGTCGACGCGGTCGCGCACGACCTCGAGCTCGAACTCGTCCCACCCGCGCACCGACTCCTCGACGAGCACCTGCGAGATCGGGCTCTCGTGCAGGCCGATCTCGACCTGGCGGCGCAGCTCCTCGCGCGTCGACGCGAAGCCGCCGCCGTGGCCGCCGAGCGTGAACGCGGGGCGCACGACCGCGGGCAGCGCGACCGCGTCGACGTCCTCGAGGTCGGTGAGGATGCGCGACGTCGGCGTGCTGAGTCCGCACGACTCGACGGCGTCCTTGAAGAGCTGGCGGTCCTCGGCGCGCTGGATCACGTCGAGTCGCGCGCCGATCAGCTCGATCCCGAGCTCGTCGAGCACGCCCGCCTCCGCGAGCTCGCGCGCGAGGTTCAGCGCGGTCTGCCCGCCCATCGTCGGCAGCAGCGCGTCGGGGCGCTCGCGGCGAAGGACGTCGGCGACGCCGGCGAGGTCGAGCGGCTCGAGGTACGTCCGGTCGGCGAAGCCGGGGTCGGTCATGATCGTCGCCGGGTTCGAGTTGACGACGATCGTGCGGAACCCGTCCTCGCGGAGGATCTTCAGCGCCTGGCAGCCGGCGTAGTCGAACTCCGCCGCCTGGCCGATCACGATCGGGCCGGAGCCGACGAGGCAGATCGTCTCGATGTCGCTACGCCGCGGCATTCGCCACCTCCTCGACCCACGTCTCGAGCAGCGGCCACGCGTCGTGCGGGCCGGGGCCGGCCTCGGGGTGGAACTGGAGCGAGCGTGCGCGGAGCTCCGGCAGCTCGAGCCCCTCGACCGTCCCGTCGTAGAGCGAGACGTGCGTCGCGTCGCGCTCGTCGCGCGCGCGAACCGCGAAGCCGTGGTTCTGGCTCGTGACGAGCACGCGGCCGGTCGCGCGCTCGAGCACCGGGTGATTCGCGCCGCGGTGGCCGAACGGGAGCTTGAACGTCTCGTGCCCGCTCGCGACGCCGAGCAGCTGGTGGCCGAGGCAGATCCCGAGCACCTTCGTCCGCCCGAGCAGCTGCGCGACGGTCGCCGCCTCGTCGGCGAGCGGCTCCGGGTCGCCCGGGCCCGGCGAGAGGAGCACGCCGTCGTACTCCGCGACCGTGTCGGCGTCGACGTCGTACGGGAAGACGGTCACCGCCGCGCCCGCCGCGACGAGCCGGCGGAGGACGCTGTTCTTCACGCCGTAGTCGACGACCGCGACGCGCGCACGCCCGTCGCGTGCGACGACGCGCGGCGCCGGGGTCGAGACCTCGCGCGCGAGCGCGCGACCGGCCATCGGCTCGATCGCGCGCGCCGCCGCGACAGCTTCGTCCGCCGTGACGTCGCCCGCCGCCGCGACCGCGCGCATCGCGCCGCGCTCGCGGAGCGCGAGGACGAGCGAACGCGTGTCGATCCCGGACAGCGCGACGACGCCGCGGTCGCGGAGCCAGTCCGTCCACGCGGGTCCGCGCGCCTCGCGCATCAGCACCGCCTTCGCGTGCACGCGATCGGACTCCGATCGTGCCTCGTCGACGCCGTAGTTCCCGACCATCGGCGCCGTGAAGCAGACGATCTGCTCCGCGAAGCTCGGGTCGGTCACGGCCTCCTGGTAGCCGGCCATGCCGGTCGTGAAGACGGCCTCGCCCGCGGCGAGACCGTCGGCGCCGACCGACTCGCCGCGGAAGACCGTGCCGTCCTCGAGCGCGAAGAGCCCCGTCACCCTTCGTGCACCACCGCGCCGCCGGCGACGGTCAGCGCGACCTTCCCCGTCAGCGACTCGCCGAGCAGCCACGAGTTCTGCGACCGCGAGCGGAACCCGCCCTCCTCGACACGCCACTCGCGCTCGAGGTCGAGCAGGACGAGGTTCGCCGGCGCGCCGGCCGCGATGCGCGGCGCGTCGAGCCCGAAGATCCGCGCCGGCCCGGCCGACATCCGCTCGAGCAGGGTCGCGAGCGGCAGCGCGCCGGTCGCGACGAGCCGCGTGTAGAGCACCGCGAATGCCGTCTCGAGCCCGGTGACGCCGAACGGCGCCGCCTCGAACGGGACGTCCTTCTCGTACCGCGCGTGCGGCGCGTGGTCGGTCGCGATCGCCTCGATCGTCCCGTCGCGGAGCGCGTCGAGGAGCGCCGTGCGGTCGCGCTCCGCGCGGAGCGGCGGGTTCATCTTCACGTTCGGGTCGAGCGAACGGACCGCGTCGTCGGTGAGGCAGAGATGGTGCGGCGTCACCTCGCCGCTCGCACGGACGCCCGCGCCGCGCGCACGCCGGAGCGCGGCGACGGACTCTGCGGCGGAGAGGTGCAGCAGGTGGATCGGCTGCTCCTCGTACGCCGCGAGCGAGAGGTCCCGCTCGACCATCAGCGACTCGGCGACGGACGGGTACCCGGCGAAGCCGAACTCGGCCGCGACGCGGCCCTCGTGCACGTGGCCGCCCTTCGACAGCGTCCGCTCCTCGCAGTGCAGCGCGAGCGGCCGCCCGGTCGTCGACGCGTACTGCAGCGCGCGCCGCATCATCCCGGCCGAGACGACCGGCACGCCGTCGTCGGAGAACGCGACCGCACCGGCGTCCGCGAGCTCCCCCATCTCCGTCAGCTCGTCGCCGCCCTGGCCGCGCGTGATCGCGGCGAGGAAGCCGACGTGCACCTCCGCCTCGCGCTTCGCCGTGTCGGCGAGCGAGCCGAGCGTCGCGGCAGAGTCGACGATCGGATCCGTGTTCGGCATCGCGAGGATCGCGCAGTAGCCGCCGGCGGCGGCCGCCGCGGTCCCGCTCGCGAGCGTCTCCTCGTCCTCGCGGCCCGGCGTCCTGAGATGGACGTGCGGGTCGACGAACGCGGGCGCGAGCACGAGCCCGGCGCCGTCGACGACGCGGTGGCCGTTCGCGTCGACGGTCTCCGCGACCGCCGCGATCGTGCCCTTGTCGACGCGGACGTCGAGCACCGCGTCGATCCCCTGCGCCGGGTCGACGACGCGCGCGCCGCGCACAACGAGGTCGTCGCCGGGGCGTTCCTTGATCCACAGCATCACGCCACCTCCGCCGCCGCGAGGGCCTGGACTCCCACCGGCCCGCCGGTCAGCACGTCGTAGAGGACCGCCATCCGGACGACGAGCCCGGAGCGCACCTGCGTCTCGATGAGCGCGTCGGCCGAGTCGGCGACGAGCGGGTCGATCTCGACGCCGCGGTTCATCGGGCCCGGGTGCATCACCTTCTGGCCGGGGCGCAGCCGCTCCGGCGTCACGCCCCAGCGCGCGGTGTACTCGCGGAGGCTCGGCACGTAGTTGGCGCCCGCCTGCATCCGCTCCTGCTGCATGCGGAGGACGTAGACGACGTCCGCGTCGCGGATCACGCCGATGTCCGTCGTCGTCTCCGCCGGCATCTCGCGCGGCAGCAGCGCGGGCGGGCCGACGAGCGTGCAGCGGATCCCGACGAGGTCGAACGCCTGCACGAGCGACCGCGCGACGCGGCTGTGCAGCACGTCGCCGACGATCGCGACGTGGAGTCCGTCGAGGCGCCCGAGGTCCTGCTGGATCGTGTAGAGGTCGAGCAGCGCCTGCGTCGGGTGCTGGTTCTTCCCGTCGCCCGCGTTGACGATGTGCGCCTCGGTGACGCGCGCGACGAGCTGCGGCGCGCCGATCTCCGGGTGCCGGATCACGATCACGTCGGGGTCGTACGCGCCGAGCGTCAGCGCCGTGTCCTTCAGCGACTCGCCCTTGTCCACCGACGAGCCGGACGACTTGATGTTCATCGTGTCCGCCGAGAGCCGCTTCGCCGCGAGCTCGAAGCTCGACGACGTGCGCGTCGACGACTCGTAGAAGAGGTTGACGACGAGGTGGCCCTTCAGCGTCGGCAGCTTCTTCACCTGCCGGTCGAGCGTCGACTCGAACGTCCGCGCGGTGCCGAGCAGCCGCTCGACGTCGTCGCGCGTGAGGTCGGCGATCGAGATCAGGTGGCGACGCGGCGGCTCCGGCGGCCGCAGGTCGTCGTTCACGAGACGGATGGAATTCATCGGGACCCCTCCTCCGGGTTCGGCACGAGCAGGATCTGGTCGATCTCGTCGACCTCGACGAGCTGGACCTGGATCCGCTCGCCCCGCGCGGTCGGCAGGTTCTTGCCGACGTAGTCGGGCCGGATCGGCAGCTCGCGGTGGCCGCGGTCGACGAGGACCGCGAGCTGGACGCGCGCCGGGCGGCCGTACGCGAACACCGCCTCGATCGCGGCGCGGATCGTCCGGCCGGTGTAGAGCACGTCGTCGACGAGCACGACCGTCCGCCCCTCGAGCGGGAAGTCGAGCTGCGTCGCGCGGACGACCGGCTGCGGCGCGAGCGGCGCCTCGCCGCCGCGCACGCTCACGTCGTCGCGGTAGAAGGTGATGTCGACCGCGCCGAGCGCGGGCGCGGCGCCGGCGCGCTCCTCGATCAGGCGCGCGAGACGGTGTGCGATCGGGACGCCGCGCGTCTGGATGCCGACGAGCGCGACGTCGTCGAGGTCGGGGTTGCCCTCGATGATCTCGTGCGCGATGCGCGACAGCGTCCGCGAGAGTGCGTCGGCGTCGAGGACGATCTTCCCGGACGCCTCCACCGTGCTCACGGCGCGGCAGGCGTCGACAGGGCTGGGACGTGCGTGGTCATGCGGCTCCTTTCCGGCCTCACTGGACCGGGTTAAAGGACTCGTGTCGCCGGGCAGCGTACCGGCTCGCCCGGACGGCGGCGTTCCCTTGCAGTTTGTGTAAGGTCGCCCTTACATGTTCTCGCGCTGCCCGACGACCGAGGAGCTCGCCCGCCGCCGGATGCTGCTGCGCCGCGCGGCGTGGAGCCTCGTCGCCGTCGCCGCGATCGGCGCGCTCGCGTGGAAGGCGGCCGTCTCGCCGGACGGCGTGCCGGACCCGACCGCGCCGGGAACGCACCTGAGCCACGGCGCCGTCGTCGTCGACAGCGCGCTCCTCGTCTTCCGCGAGGGCCTCGAGGCGGTGCTCGTCCTCGCGGCGTTCACGGCGAGCTTCGTCGGGACGAACCGCGCGTTCCGGAAGCCGGTCGCGGCGGGCGCCGGCGTCGCGCTCGGGCTCTCCGTCCTCACGTGGTTCGTCGCGATCTGGGTCATCGGCGCGCTCGGCGGGCCGGGCCTCGACGTCCAGGCGGCGACCGGGCTGCTCGCGGTCGCGGTGCTGCTCGTCGTCATGAACTGGTTCTTCCACAAGATCTACTGGACGGGCTGGATCTCGGCGCACAACCGGACGCGCCGGAAGCTCACGGGCGGCGAGACCGCGGGCCGCGGCGCGCTGCTCGGGCTCGCGATCCTCGGCTTCACCGCCGTCTACCGCGAGGGCTTCGAGGTCGTGCTCTTCCTCCAGAACCTCCGCATCACCGCCGGCGGGCGGACCGTGCTCGAGGGCGTCGCGCTCGGCTTCGCGCTGACGGTGCTCGTCGGGATCGCGACCTTCGCGCTCCAGCGGCGGCTGCCCTACCGGAGGATGCTCGTCGCGACCGGCGTGCTCCTCGGGTTCGTGCTGCTCGTGATGGTCGGCGAGTCGGTCCAGGAGCTCCAGCTCGCGGGCTGGCTCCCGGCCCACGACCTCGGCGTGGCGTTCCCCGGCTGGACCGGCCTCTGGCTCGCCGTGTTCCCGACCGTCGAGGGCCTCGCCGCGCAGGCGCTCGCCGCGGCGGTCGTGATCGGGTCGTACGTCGTGGCCGAGCAGCGCGTGCGCCGCCCGCGCCGCGCCGCGGCGACGGCGTAGCGCCGGAGCCCCGGCGCGCGCTACCGTGTCGCGCCGTGGACGAGGGCCTCCTCACCCGCTACGCCGACCTCATCGTCTCCGTCGGCGCGAACGTGCAGCCGGACCAGGTGCTCTCGGTCGAGGCGCTCCCCGAGGCGCAGCCGCTCGTCGCCGAGATCGCGCGCGCGGCGTACGACCGCGGCGCGCGCTTCGTCGACGTTCTGTACATCGATCCGCAGGTGAAGAGGATCCGCAACGAGCGGGCGCGGGAGGAGACGCTCGGCTGGGTGCCGCCGTGGCTCGGCCGCCGCATCCTCGAGCTCGGCGACCTGGACGCGGCGCGCATCGTCCTCGTGCCGCTCGTGCCGCCCGGTCTCCTGGACGGCGTCGACCCGGCGCGCGCGGGGCTCGACCGGCTGCCGACGCTGAAGGAGACGTTCAAGGTGATCGACGACCGCTCCGTCGCGTGGACGCTCTCGCCGTACCCGAACGCGGCCTGGGCGACGACGGTCTACCCGGAGCTCTCCCCCGCCGACGCGGTCGAGCGGCTCTGGGCCGACGTCGTGCACGTGTGCCGGCTCGACGAGCCGGACCCCGCTGCGGCGTGGACGGCGCGGATCGACGAGATCTGGCAGGTCGCGAGCCGGCTCGACGCGCTCGACCTCGACGCGCTCCACTTCGAAGGCCCCGGGACCGACCTGACGGTCGGCCTGCTCCCGAGCTCGCGCTTCGCGAAGGAGGGCGGCGCCTCGCACACGCGGCGCGGCGTCCGCCACGTCCCGAACCTCCCGACCGAGGAGGTCTACACGACGCCGGACCCGGAGCGGGTCGACGGCGTCGTCTCCGCGACGAAGCCGCTCGACGTCCAGGGCTCGCTCGTCACCGGTCTCCGCATCCGCTTCGAGGGCGGCCGCGCCGTGGAGATCGACGCGGACGCGAACGCGGACACGCTGCGGCAGCGCTGCGCCGCCGACGACGGCGCGTCGAGGCTCGGCGAGGTCGCGCTCGTCGACCGCGACAGCCGGATCGGGAAGCTCGGCCGCACGTTCTTCATGACGCTGCTCGACGAGAACGCCGCGAGCCACCTCGCGCTCGGCGACGCGTACGCGAGCCCGATCGCGGATCCCGCCGACGTCGCGCGGATCAACGCGAGCGCGATCCACATCGACTTCATGATCGGCTCCGACGACGTCGACGTGACCGGCATCACGAAGCGCGGCGACGCGGTGCCGGTGCTGCGCGGCGGCGCCTGGGCGATCTAGCGCGCGTCAGGCGCTCGGCGCGATCGCGCCGAACAGCCCGTGGACCCCGAGCTCGCTCGCGCCGCGCCACGCGTGCGGGCCGGACATGAAGTAGAGACGGTCACGGGGGCCCGCGGCGGAGCCGTTCCCGAACGCGAGCCCCCAGATCCCGTTTACGACGAGCGGCCGGCCGGAACGGTCGGGGAGGGTGCCGGCGAACCGCCAGCCGCTCGACGACTTGCGATATGCGAGAACGTGGCCGTCGCCGAAGTTGGCGACGAGAAGATCTCCGCCGAAGCGCGGGAACGTCCGCGGCGCGAGCGCGAGCCCCCAGGGCTCCTGCAGCTCCTTCATCGCACCGACGCGCGCGACGAGCTTCCCGTCGGGCGCGAACTCGTCGACGTAGCCGCCGGTCGGCGCGTCGTTCCCGTTCACCGGCGCGCGGTACACGTACGTGACGAAGAGGTGGCCGCGGAACGCCTGGATGTTGTCGGGTGCGTACCACGGCGATACCGCGGGATCCTCGAACGCGCCGGCCCGGAGCTTCAGCTCGCGCCAGCGCGAGTCGAAGACGTCGACCTTGCCGTTGTGGAAGTCCGTCGCGTAGAGGCGGCCGCCGAGCATCGCGACGCCGCGGAAGATCGCTCCGTCGATCGCGCGGTCGACCGCGACGACCGCCGTCGTCGACCAGCCGGTCGGGACGGTCGGCGTCCAGGCGCGGATCCGGCCGTCCTCGCACGCGTAGACGAACCGCGCGGGGTCGGAGTGGCCGCCGCCGGAGATGCGGAAGCCGGTGCTGCGGTTGAAGACGATCCCGGTCGGGCCGCCGGCGACCTTCACCGTCAGCCGCTCCTTCTCGCCGGCGCCGGAGTAGAGCGTGCTCCGGTCCGACGCCTCGTTCGTCGTCCACCACGGGCCGGTGACGTCGGCGGCGAGGCCCCAGCCGTTGACGAGCGCGCGGTCGCGGTACTGCGCGGCGACGCCGCCGTCCGAGACGAGCGGCTCGATCGAGAACCCGGCCATCCCGCTCGCGCGACCGCCGCCCGCCGCGAGCACCGCGGCTGCAGCGGCCGCGGCCGCGAGGACGGTCAGGGATCGGCTCACCGCGGAGGCGCCGTCGACTCGCGGACGACGAGGCCCGTCGACAGCTCGAGGCGGAGCGCCTCGATCCGCTGGCCGTCGAGGAGCCGCAGCAGGAGACTCACGCCCATCCGCCCCATCTCTGCGAGCGGCTGCCGCACCGACGTGAGCGTCGGGATCACGATCTCCGCCTGCGCCGTGTCGTCGAAGCCGACGACGGAGATGTCCTCCGGCACGGAGATGCCGCGGCGGCGCGCGGCGTGCAGCACGCCGATCGCGACGTTGTCGTTGAACGCGAAGATCGCGGTCGGCGGCTCCGGCAGCGCGAGCAGCTGCTCGGCGGCCTCGATCCCGCGCGGCGTCCGCCAGTCGGAGTACACGATCAGCTCGGGCTCGGGGAGGATCCCGGCGCCGGCGAGCGCCGCACGGAACCCGTGCAGCCGCTCCTCCGTCGCGTACCAGCCGGGGCTGCCGGCGATCGCGCCGATGCGGCGGTGGCCGAGCTCGAGCAGATGCTCCGTCGCCTGCTTCGCGCCGGCCGCGTGCATCGCCGAGACGCACGGGATGCCCTCGGGCGGCGGGTCGCGCGGGTCGACGACGACGAACGGGTAGCCCTGCCGTCGCAGCGCGAGCAGCTCGTCCTCGCGCTCCTCCGGGAGGACGAGGATCGCGCCGTCGGTCGAGCCGCCGCGCATCAGCCGCTCGACGAGCGAGACCTCGCGGTCGTGCTCGTGCAGCGTCGGGCAGATCACGATGCGCATGTCCGCCTCGTAGAGCGCCTCGGACGCGCCGAAGAGCATCGGCCCGAAGTACGCGTCGTTCACGAGCGGGAGCGTCAGCCCGATCGAGCCGCTGCGCTCGGGCGAGCGCCGCGGGCTCGGCGGCTGCTGCGGCTGCGCCTGACGCGCCGCGCGCTTGAAGCCCTGCTCGCGCACGACCTGGAGGACGTTCTCCCGCGTGTCGGGCGCGACGTCCGGCCGGTCGTTGAGGACGCGCGACACCGTCGCGATCGAGACGCCGGCGAGGTCGGCGATGTCCCGGATCGTCGCCCGGCCGCGAAACCGCGGCTCGCTAACACCGGCCCGGGTCAGGTCGTCTTCACCGTTGACGTCGTCATCGTGTTCCGGAACGCGTTTCGCCATCTGTTACGGGAACATACCCTCGTCTCCTGCAAGCCTGCAAGCGGAATTACCGGAAACCCGTTGACTTTCAACGGCAAACCTGTTTACGGTTCCCGGGAATTACCGGCAATGCAACCGTGGAGCTGTACGCCCTCGTCGCCCCGCACGGGGTGAGAAAGGAAGTGAGATGTCACGGCAACCCCGCTCGGCTCGCCGGCTCGGCCTCGCCGCCGGAAGCCTCGCAGCCGTCATCGCGGTCGTCGCGCTCGCAGTGACCGCCGCGGCGCCTGCAGCGCCGCGGATCGTCGGCAGCGCGAACGCGCACCAGTGCCTCGTCATGGAGGGCTCGGGTGATGCGTCGTTCACGAAGAACTTCAACCCGTACACGGGGACAGGGCTCCCGAGCGGCCAGTTCGTCAAGGGCGCGATCTACGAGCCCCTGATGGTCTCGCCGCTGGGCGGCAAGCCCACGATCCCGTGGCTCGCGCAGAGCTGGTCGTGGAGCAACGGGAACAAGACGCTGACGCTGAACATCGCGAAGGGCGTCAAGTGGTCCGACGGCAAGCCGATGACGTCGGCCGACGTCGTCTACAGCATCGTCGACGGCAAGCAGAGCGCGACGATGGACCTGAGCGGGTACGCGCGCCCGGGGACGAACATCGCGTCGGTGAAGGCCGTCGGCCCGTACAAGGTCGTGATCGGCCTGCACACGGCGGACTCGCAGTTCATCATCTCGACGCTGAACGGCGTCATCGTCGTGCCGAAGCACATCTGGCAGAACGTCGCCGATCCGGCCACCTTCACCAACCCGAACCCGGTCGGCACCGGCCCGTTCACGAAGATCACGCGCTTCACGAGCCAGGACTACGTGCTCGCGAAGAACCCGAGCTACTGGCAGGCCGGGAAGCCGCTGATCCCGTGCCTCGAGTACGTGCAGGCGGCGTCGAACGACGCAGCCCTCGCGAACATCCAGAGCGGCCAGGTCGACTGGACGCACAACTTCGTCCCGAACGTCGCCACGGCGTACGTCGCGAAGGACCCGAAGCACTTCCACGCGTTCTACGCGACGACGGCGTACCCGGTGTCGCTCGTCTTCGACGACACGCAGTACCCGTACAGCATCCCGGCGTTCCGCAAGGCGCTGAGCCTCGCGATCGACCGGCAGTCCGTGTCGAAGCTCGGTGAGTACGGCTACGCGCCGGCGACCGACGCGATCGGCCTCACCGGCCTCTTCCCGAGCTGGGTCGCGGACAAGTCGGTGAAGGCCCAGGCGAAGGCGATGTCGGCGTACGACCCGGCGAAGGCGAAGTCGACGCTGACCGCGGCCGGCTTCACCTACAAGGGCAACACGCTCCTCGACCCGAAGGGCAACCCGGTCAAGCTCGACATCCACGTCATCTCGGGCTGGTCGGACTGGGTCGCCTCGAACCAGATCATCACGAAGAACCTCCAGGCGATCGGGATCGACTCGAACGTCGCGCTCGAGCCCGACTGGAACTCGTGGTGGCCGAACGCGTCGTCGACGAAGTTCCCGACGCTCCTCTGGCAGGGCGCGTCGTCGGCCTCGCCGTACGGCTACTTCAACGCGAACCTGTCGCAGAACGCGTACATCCCGTCCGGTCAGGACGCCTCGTCGACCGGCAACTGGACGCACACGTACGACGCGCAGGCGACGACCCTCCTCAACCAGTGGAAGGTCACCCTCGACTCGAAGAAGCAGCAGGCGATCGCGACGCAGCTGGAGAAGATCTGGCTGAACAACCTCCCGATCGTCCCGATCTTCATCGGGCCGCGGTGGTCGACGTACAGCACGAAGTACTTCCACTGCTTCGCGTCCCCGAAGAACTTCTTCGGTGACCCGATCTTCACGACGTATCCCGACAACGTCCTGTCGTTCACGCGGATCTGCCCCGGCGGCCGGGCAGGCGCGTAGGCCGTCAGGTCGACATGTCGCGGCCGGCTCGCCTCCGGGTGAGCCGGCCGCGATACTCCTCCGGTCCCCATGCGCTGGCTTCTCCGCCGGATCGTCTTCTACATCTTCGCCATCTGGGTGGCGGCGACGCTCGTGTTCCTGCTGCCGCGGCTCATGCCCGGTGACCCGATCGGCGGCGTCCTCCAGCACATCACCCCGGCGCAGATCCAGGCGAACCCGGGGATCATCCAGACGTACGAGGCGCTGCTCGGCGGCGGCAAGGGGACGCTCTGGCAGGACTACCTGCGGTACCTCCACCGCATCACGCACTTCGACTTCGGCATCTCGACGTCGAACTACCCGGCGCCCGTCTCCGACGTGATCGGACGGACGCTCCCGTACTCGATCATCCTCGTCGGCATCTCCTTCTTCTTCGCCTTCGTCATCGGCACCACGGTCGGGATGATCGCCGCGTGGCGGCGCGGCAAGACGCTCGACACGGTGGTCGTGCCGGCGCTGATGTCGCTCGGCGCGTTCCCGGCGTTCTTCATCGCCCTGCTCGCCGTCTACTTCCTCGGGCTCCGCCTCGGCTGGTTCCCGATCCAGCACGCGTACGACACGGGGCTCACGCCGTCGTTCTCATGGCCGTTCATCTCGAGCTCCGTGCGACACGCCGAGCTGCCCGCGCTCGTCATCCTCGCCGCGTACACCGGCGGCTGGGTGCTGAACATGCGCACGGTGATGATCAACACGATCGGCGAGGACTACGTCCAGGTCGGCTTCGCCAAAGGACTGAAGGACCGCCGCGTGATGACGAGCTACGCCGGGCGGAACGCGATCCTGCCGCCGCTCAACGGCTTCGCCGCGCAGTTCGCGACGGCCGTCGGCGGCGTCGTCGTGATCGAGTTCGTCTTCTCGTACCCCGGGGCCGGCCTGACGTTGCAGCAGGCGGTGCTCGGAAACGACTATCCGCTCTCGCAGGCGCTCCTGCTCGTGCTCGCGCTCTGCGTGATCGGCGCGAACTTCATCATGGACATCCTCAACCTCATCCTCGATCCGCGGGTGCGCGCGAGCTGATGAAGAAGCTCCACGTCCCCAGCTGGGTCACGCTGCTGCTCCGGAACTCGAAGTCGAGGCTCGGCCTCGGCATCCTCCTCGGGATCCTGCTCCTGGCGGCCATCGGCCCCTACTTCGCGGCGAAGGACCCGAACGCGTTCTCGCTGCTCGACGCGCGCCAGGCGCCGTCGTGGCATCACCTGTTCGGGACGACCGACCAGGGCAGCGACATCTTCGCGCAGGTCTCCGTCGGCGCACGGCGCTCGCTCCTGCTCGGCATCGCGGCGGCGACGCTCGCCACCGGCGTCGCGACGATCGTCGGCGTGCTCGCCGCGTACGCCGGCGGCATCGTCGACGACGCGCTCAACTCGCTCATCAACATCTTCCTCGTCCTGCCGCCGATCCCGCTCCTCGTCGTCGTCTCCGGCTTCCTCAAGAGCCGCGGGCTCTGGACGATGGTGCTCGCGCTCGGCCTCGTGCTGTGGGCGTTCGAGGCGCGCATCCTGCGCAGCCAGGCGCTCTCGCTCCGCAACCGGGACTTCGTCAACGCGGCGAAGGCATCGGGCGAGCCGACGCGCCGGATCATCTTCGGCGAGCTGATGCCGAACATGACGAGCCGGATCGCGGCGGCGTGGGTGCTCGTCTTCTACATCTCGCTGCTCACGGACGCCGGGCTCGAGTTCCTCGGCCTCGGCCAGCTGGACAAGCCGAGCTGGGGCGTGACGCTCTACTGGGCGCAGACGAACTCCGCGGTGCTCCAGGGCGAGTGGTGGTCGTTCGTCTTCCCCGGCGCCGCGATCGCGCTGACGGTGATCGGGCTCGTGCTGCTCCTCTCGGGCATCGACGAGGTCTCGAACCCGCGCCTGCGCGCCGAGAAGACGCGGCACTCGTTCTTCGCGAGGATGCGGTATGCGCTCATGGGCGGCCGCGTCGCCCCCCACGCGGAGGCGTCGTGACCGTGTCGCTGATCGATACGCCGGGCTCGACGGGGAGCGCGCGCTCGTCGGAGACGCTGATCGAGGTGCGCGGGCTCCGGGTCGAGTACGGGATCGAGCGGCCGGTGCGCGCGGTCGACGGCGTCGACCTCGACATCCGCGCCGGCGAGATCGTCGGCCTCGCAGGCGAGTCCGGCTGCGGGAAGACGACCGTCGCCAACGCGATCCTCCAGGTCCTCCGGCCGCCGGGGCACATCGTCGGCGGCAGCATCCGCTTCCGCGGCCAGGAGATCGCGGGGCTCGACGAGGAATCGCTCCGGAAGTTCCGCTGGCGCAACGTCTCGATGGTGTTCCAGAGCGCGATGAACGCGCTCAACCCCGTGCTCCGGGTCGGCGCGCAGTTCGTCGACATGATGCAGGCGCACGAGCGGATCTCGAAGAAGGACGCGCTGAAGCGCGCCGGCGACCTGCTCGAGATCGTCGGCATCGACCGCCGGCGCGTCGACTCGTACCCGCACCAGCTCTCCGGCGGCATGCGCCAGCGCGTGATCATCGCGATGGCGCTCGCGCTCGAGCCCGAGCTCGTGATCATGGACGAGCCGACGACGGCGCTCGACGTCGTGATCCAGCGTGAGATCCTCCAGCAGATCCAGGACCTCCAGCGCGAGCGCGGCTTCGCCGTCCTCTTCATCACGCACGACCTCTCGCTCCTGATGGAGGTCGCGGACCGGATCGCGATCATGTACGCGGGCGAGGCCGTCGAGCTTTCGGCCGCGTCGGAGCTGCGAACCAATCCGCAGCACCCGTACACCGTCGGGCTGATCGAGTCGTTCCCGCCGCTCACCGGGCCGCGCATGCGGCTGACCGGGATCCCGGGCACGCCGCCGGACCTCGGCGAGCCGCAGGTCGGCTGTCGCTTCAAGGCGCGCTGCCCGTACCACGACCCGAACGACGCGAAGCTCTACGACCGCCAGAACACCGAGCGGCCCGTGCTGCGCGAGATCGCGCCGGCGCACTTCGTCGCGTGCCACCGCGTCGAGGCCGGAACGTGAGCGCGGCGGCGACGCCCGAGCGCTCCGAGCTCGAGGTCCGCGGGCTGCGCAAGGAGTTCGCCGTCGGCGGCGGGCTGTTCACGCGCGAGCGTGTGCACGCGGTCGACGACGTCTCGTTCACGCTCAAGCCCGGCCGCGTCACCGCGCTCGTCGGCGAGAGCGGGAGCGGCAAGAGCACCGTCGCGCGCCTCCTGCTCCGTCTCTACGAGCCGAGCGGCGGCAGCGTCCTCTACGACGGCCGCGACATCACGTCGAACAGGGGCCGCGGCGCGACGCTCGACTACCGGTCGAAGGTGCAGATGATCTTCCAGGATCCGTTCGACTCCCTGAACCCGGTCAAGACGATCCACCACCACCTCGCGCGCCCGCTCGCCGTCCACAAGATCGTGCCGGGCAAGAAGATCGACGAGCGCGTCAACGAGCTGCTCGACACCGTCGGGCTCGTGCCGCCCGAGAAGTTCGCCGCGAAGTACCCCCACGAGCTGTCGGGCGGCCAGCGGCAGCGCGTGTCGATCGCGCGCGCGCTCGCGGTCGAGCCGACCGTCGTCGTCGCGGACGAGCCGACGTCGATGCTCGACGTCTCGATCCGGATCGGGATCCTGAATCTCATCCTCGAGCTCAAGGAGCAGCACGGGCTCGCGTTCCTCTACGTCACGCACGACCTCGCGAGCGCGCGCTACGTCGCCGACGACGTGCTCGTCATGTACGCCGGGCAGATCGTCGAGCAGGGACCGATCGACGACGTGCTCGAGAGCCCGCGACACCCGTACACGCAGCTGCTTCTGTCGGCCGTCCCCGATCCGAGCCTCGAGGCCGAGGCGCGCGTCGAGCTCAGCACCGGCCAGCAGACCGCGGCGATCGACCCCACCGCCGGCTGCCGCTTCCGCGCGCGCTGCCCACTCGCCATCCAGATCTGCGGCGAGGTCACGCCGCAGCTCGTCGACCAGGGCGGCGGCCGCGCCGCCCGCTGTCACGTCACTGCACCAGCCTGACAACCGAGAGGAAATCGATGTCCGACCAGCTCAGTACCCCGTTCCCGCCCGACTTCGTCTGGGGCGCCGCGACGGCGTCGTACCAGATCGAGGGCGCAGTCGACGAGGACGGCCGCGGCGAGAGCGTCTGGGATCGCTTCTGCGCGACGCCGGGCAAGGTCCGCAACGGCGACAGCGGCGCGATCGCGTGCGACTTCTACCACCGCTACAGCGACGACATCGGGCTCATGCGGCAGCTCGGGCTCGGCGCGTTCCGGTTCTCGATCGCGTGGCCGCGCGTCCTCCCGAACGGCCGCGGCGCGGTGAACTCGGCGGGGCTCGACTTCTACGACCGGCTCGTCGACGAGCTGCTCGGGCACGGGATCGAGCCGTACGCGACGCTCTTCCACTGGGACACGCCGCAGGTGCTCGAGGACCGCGGCGGCTGGCCGTCGCGCGAGATCGTCGGCGCGTTCAGCGAGTACGTCGAGGCCGTCGCCGAGCGGCTCGGCGACCGCGTCAAGCACTGGATCACGCACAACGAGCCGTGGGTCGTGTCGTGGATCGGCTACGGCTGGGGCCACCACGCGCCCGGCCGCACCTCCGAGCCGGACGCACTCGCGACGGCGCACCATCTCCTGCTCTCGCACGGCCGCGCCGTCGAGATCCTCCGCGCGGCGTCGCCGCAGGCGGAGATCGGGATCACGCTGAACCTCGATCATCCGTACGCGGCGAGCGGCGACCCGGCCGACGTCGCGGCGGCGCGCTGGGTCGACGGGCTCCACAACCGCTGGTTCCTCGATCCGATCTTCAAGGGCGAGTACCCGGAGGACATGCTCGAGGCGTGGGCCGAGATCATGCCGGCCGTCCACGACGGCGACCTCGCCACGATCGCGGCGCCGATCGACTTCCTCGGCGTCAACAACTACTCCTCCCCGCTCGTCGCCGCGGACCCGGACGGCGGCCGCTCGCAGATCGTGCGGCGCGCGCACGCCGAGCGGACCGATATGGACTGGGAGATCACGCCGGACGGCCTGCACGACCTCCTCGTCCGGCTGAAGCGCGACTACGGCCCCGAGGCGATCTACGTCACGGAGAACGGCGCCGCGTTCGCGGACGTCCGCGGCCACGACGGCGCGGTCGACGACCTCGAGCGGCAGGCGTACCTCAAGGCGTACATCGACGCGGCGGGCCGGGCGCTCGCGGCCGGCGCGCCGCTGCGCGGCTACTTCGTCTGGTCGCTCCTCGACAACTTCGAGTGGGCGTGGGGCTACTGGAAGCGCTTCGGGATCGTCTACATCGACTACAACACGCTCGAGCGCGTGCCGAAGGGAAGCTTCCACTGGTACCGCGACTTCATCGCGGCGCAGCGCGCGAGCGCATCGGGAGAGGCGGCGGCCTAGACCTCGGCGACGACGATCGCCCACTCGAGGCGGACGGGGACGCGCTCCGGCAGCTCGCGCTCGGCGCGGGCGGTGCCGGCGGCGACCTCGTCCTCCTCGAGGAGGTCGAACGTCGAGATGTGACGGCCGCGGATCCGCTCGAGCGCGGTCGCGCGGTCGATCTCGCGGCGCTGCGCGAGCGGGACGACGCGCGTCGACGCGAAGCCGGCGTCCTCGAAGCCGCGGCAGAGCTCCGCGGGGTCGGGGAAACGCGCGCGGTCGATCGCCTCGAGGGACGGGAAGAGCCGGTTCAGCCAGAAGCCGTCGAAGTGCGACGGGTCGAACGTCGCCACGACGGCGCGCCCGCCGGGCGCGAGCACGCGCCGCAGCTCCGGCAGCGCACGCTCCGTGTCGACGAGGTGGATCACGAGTCGCATCACCGCGCGCTCGAACCACGCGTCGCGGAACGGCAGCTCCTCCGCGCTTCCGACGCGCACGCCGGCGTCCTGCGGCAGCCGCTCGCGCGCGATCGCCACCATCTCCGGCTCGGCGTCGACCGCCCACACGCGCGCGGCGGTCCGCTCCGCGAGCGCGGCCGCGAGGAGCCCGGTGCCGCAACCGACCTCGAGCACGCGCCGGCCGCGCAGGTCGCCCTCGCGGACGAGCACGTCGAACAGCTCCCACCAGCTCTCGTCGGGCGGGCGCAGCTCGTCGTAGCGCGCGGCCCGCGCCGCGAAGTCCGGGCTCCGGCTCAGGGCTCGGAGATGAGCTCGTCCGGCTCGCTCAGCGCCTCGATCGCGTCCTGTGCGGCCTCGAGCGACGCCTCCGGAACGAGCACCGTCACGCCGTCGTCCTCGGCGTCGGCCGCGACCTCGGACTCGATGCCGGCGTTGCGCAGGATCTCCTGCAGCTCCTCGGCCTCCGTGACGTCGCCTGCGACGGCGACCTGCACCATTCCGCTCATCCTGACTGGATCATAGGCTCTTCGACCCCGGGCTTGGCGCCGTACTTCACGAGCTGCGGCGCGCCGCGGTCGGGGAACGGCACCTCGATCACGTCGAAGTCGCGCGGGACGACCGTCTCGGCGAAGATCTCGCGCGCCTCGCGGGCGAGCTCCGGGCCGAAGTAGCGCGTCGACACGTGCGTGAGCGCGAGGAGCTTCACGTCGGCGAGCCGCGCCACCTCCGCCGCCTCCGCCGCGGTCGAGTGCAGCGTCTCCCGCGCCCGCTCCTTCTCCTCCGCGCTGAACGTCGCCTCGTGGACGAGCAGGTCGGCGAGGTGCGCCGCCTGGACGACGGACGGCGACGGCGCGGTGTCGCCCGTGAGGACGACCTTCCGCCCCGGCCGCGCCTCGCCGAGCACGTCGGCCGGCGTGACGACCCGTCCGTCGGCGAGCGTCACGGGCTCGCCCCGCTGGAGCGCACCGCGCTCCGGCCCGGACGGGACGCCGAGCGCGTCCGCCGTCTCGACGTCGAACCGCCCGGGCCGCTCGTCCTCGACGAGCGACCAGCCGATCGCCGACACGCCGTGGTCGACGGCGAACGTCTCGAGCCGGTACTCGCCGCGCTCGAGGCTCTCGCCCGGCTCGAGCTCGACCGCGGTGAGCGCGTACGGCAGCCGGCCGAGGAACGGGCGCAGCCGCGAGAAGAGCTCCTTCGTCCCGAGCGGCCCGTAGACCGTCAGCCCGGGCTCCTCGCGGCCGCGGAGCGCGAACGTCTTCAGCATCCCGGGCAGCCCGAGGTAGTGGTCGGCGTGGAGATGCGTGAGGAAGACCTCCTCGAGGTCGGGGAGCCCGACGGAGGAGCGCTGGAGCTGGCGCTGCGTGCCCTCGGCGCAGTCGAAGAGGAGCCGCTCGCCGCCCCGCCGGAGCAGGAACGCGGCGGGCGCGCGCCGGGCCGTCGGCATCGAGGCCGAGGTGCCGAGGAAGACGAGGTCGAGATCCATCTCGGCCGATTCTAGGGCCGCCCTCGACGCGCTAGGCTCGGCCGCGGTGGCCGAGAAGCTCCAGGGAGGACGGCTCGCCGCGCGCGCGATCGCGGCGCACGGCGTCGACGCGATGTTCACGCTCTCGGGCGGGCACGTGATGCCGATCTACGAGGGCTGCCGGCACGAGGGCGTCCGCGTCCTCGACGTGCGCCACGAGCAGGCCGCCGCGCACGCGGCGGAGGCGTGGGGACGGATGCGGCGCGCGTGCGGCGTCGCGGTCGTGACGGCGGGGCCCGGTGTGACGGGGACGCTGACGGCGGTCGCGAACTGCTTCGCAGCGCAGACGCCGCTCGTCGTGATCGGCGGCGCCCGACCGCTCGTGCAGGCCGGGCAGGGCGCACTCCAGGAGCTCGACCAGCTCTCGCTCTTCAAGCCCGTCACGAAGTGGGCGGAGATCTGCGGCGACCCGGAGCGGATCCCGGGCTTCGTCGCGACGGCGTTCCGCCACGCGCTCGCGCCGCCGCGCGGGCCGGTCTATCTCGAGCTGCCGATGGACGTCCTGTTCGCGGACGCCGACGACCCCGGTGGGCTCGCACCGTCGCGCGTCGACGCGCGGGCGTTCGGCGACCCCGACGAGATCGCGCGCGCGGCCGACCTCCTGTCGCGTGCGGAACGCCCCGCGCTCGTCGCGGGGAGCGCGATCTGGTGGGACGGCGCGTGGGAGCAGCTGCGCGAGCTCGTCGACGCGGGACGGCTGCCCGTGTTCCTCCAGGGCTCTGCACGCGGCGCGCTGCCGCCGGAGGACGAGCTCGTCTTCGCGCATGCGCGCGGCGCGGCCCTCGCGGAGGCCGACGTCGTCTGCGTCGCCGGCACCGGCCTCGACTTCCGTCTCCGCTTCGGGCGGCTTCCGGCGGAGACGACGCTGATCCAGGTCCACAACGACGCCTCGGAGCTCGGACGGAACCGGACGCCCGACGTCGGGATCGTCGGCGACTGCGCGGCCGTGCTCGGCGCCCTCGCGGACTCGGTCCGCCCCGTCTCGGACCGCACCGCCTGGCTCGCGCGCCTGCGCGAGGCCGAGCAGGCGTGGTGGGACGAGCACCGCGCCGAGATCGAGTCGGACCGCGCGCCGCTCCACCACTACCGGCTCGGCGCGGAGCTCGACGCCGTGCTCGACCCGGGCACGATCGTGATCGGCGACGGCGGCGACGTCGTCGCGGCGGTCTCGCGCGTCCTCCGGGTGCACCGGCCCGGCCACTGGCTCGACCCGGGGCCGTTCGGCTGCCTCGGCGTCGGCCCGCCGTACGCGCTCGGCGTGAAGGCGGCCGACCCCGACGCGACGGTGGTCGTCGTCGCGGGCGACGGCGCCTTCGGGCTCAACGGGTTCGAGTTCGAGACGCTGACGCGCCTCGGGATCCCGGCCGTGCTCGTGATCGGGAACGACGCCGCGTGGGGCGAGATCCGGATCCCGCAGGTCGGGATCTACGGCGCCGACGGCGAGGTCGCGACGCGGCTCGCGCCGTCGCGGTACGACAGGCTCACGGAGGCGTTCGGCGGCCACGGCGAGCACGTCGAGCGGCCCGAGGAGCTCCGCCCCGCCCTCGAGCGCGCGCTCGGCTCGGGCGAGCCGGCGATCGTGAACGTCATGCTCGACCCGGACGCGATGGCCGGGCACGCCTACCGCGGCATGTAGACCGCGGCTACGGGAGATAGAGCTTCTGCCCCGGCACGAGCGTGTCCGAGGCGAGCTTGTTCCGCTGCTCGAGCTTCCAGATCGCCGCGCGCGGGTCGCCGGCGTAGTTGTGCGCCGCGATCGCCCAGAGCGTGTCGGACGGCTTCACGACGTAGACCCGCTCCCGCCCGGCCCCGTGCGACGTCCGGGCCGCCATCCCGACGATGAGGGCGACCATGGTCAGCAGGATGAGGAACTTCACGAACATCTGTTCGCCATGCTAGAGCGAACAGGCGTTCGTGTCAAGGGTCGAGGACGAGCAGCTCCGGCCTGATCGCGCCGCCGCGGCCGATCTCGAGCAGCAGCATCGTGTGGCTCGGCGCCTTGCGGCGCTCGGTCGGCGAGCCCGGGTTGAGGATCCAGACGGCTCCCTCCCGCGCCACCTCCGGGATGTGCGTGTGCCCGTAGACGACGGCGTCGCAGCCGGGGAACCGCTGCACGAGCCGGCCGGCGCGCCCGGCGAGCGGGCCGGGGACGTGGGCCATGCCGATCCGCGCGCCGCCGGCCTCGACGACGAGCTCCTTCGGCAGCGACTCGCGCAGCGCCGGCTCGTCGGCGTTCCCGAACACGGCGTGCACCGGCGGGCCGAGCGCGCGCAGCTCGTCGAGGACGGCGAGCGTCGAGACGTCGCCGCCGTGGAGGATCAGGTCGGCCGCGCGGAGCCGCTCGAGGCACGCGTCCGGGATGCGCCGCGTCCCGCGCGGCAGGTGCGTGTCGGAGATCGCCGCGACGAGCACGGCGGAGACGCTAGCGGCGGGGAGCCCAGGCGGTCATGCGCGCGGTGCACGCCGACCGGCCGGCCGCGAAGAGCGGCGCGTCCTGGGTGTACGCGAGCTTCGGCTGGGAGACGCCCTGGCCGCCCGCCGTCATCAGCCCGCTCTGCCAGCCGCCGCCGATCACCTTCCCGGTCGCGTCCTTCCCGTTCCGCGACGCCTCGTCGACGAGGAGGAACAGCTCGACGTCGGTCACGGTCGGGTCGCACGCGAAATACTTCGTCACCATCGTCCGGATGTCGTCCGCCTGTGTCTGCTCGCTGACGACCTTCACGTTCTCCCGGTTGAGGTACTGCGTCATCCGCGCCGTGTTCGTCTGCCAGCCGACCTCGTCGATCCGGAACGTGAGCCCGTTCAGCGTCGTCGGCTGGCCGGTCCCGTTGAACGCGTCCCACACCGCCTGCTTCACGCGCGCGAGATCCGGGATGCCGAAGCGGTTCGGGTCCGGGTAGCCGACGGTCGGCGGGCTCGTCGGCGCGCTCGGATTCGGGTACGGGTGGATCGAGAGCTGGTCCATGATCGGCGTCGTGCGGCCGGACTTGCGGTACGCGGTGCCGACGTCGCGGAGGAAGACCAGCGGCTCCGTCGACTCGCTCGTCGACGCGCGCGGCGAGAGCCCCATGCCGATCACGCGCGCGAACGGGTCGGCGGCGTGGATCGAGTCGTAGCACTTTGCGAGCAGCGCCTCGTACGCCGGCGCGGCGATGTCCTGGCCGCGCGCGTTCTTCTGCGGCGTCCAGTACAGCCGCGTGTTCGGCTCGTTCCAGACCGTGAAGTCGTGGATCCCCCACTGTGCCGCCGTCGACGCGACGGTTCCCGCCCATGCGCAGAACGCGTTCGGGTCGTGCAGCGAGCCCTTCTGGGAGTAGAGGACGAGGACGACGTGGATGCCGGCCGCCTCGGCGAGCGGCGCGGCGCGCTCGAGGAACGGCAGCTCGTCGATCGCGGTCGGGTTTGCCGGATCCCATGCGAGCGTCCAGCGGTTCTCCGTCAGGTTGGCGCCCTTCAGCATCGAGTAGAACCAGACGCCGCCGTCGTCGGCGTACTTCGACGCGTCGTCCGCGACGCCCCAGTTGATCGGCGGGACCGCGGTCCCCGCGCCGCGCGCGGCCGTGCCCGCGAGCGCCGCGAGGCAGCCCGCGAGGACGACGCAGAACGTCAGCAGCCGCACGTGCCCTCCATCCGCGCGGCGAAGGGTAGCGGCAGCGGCGGTGCGCTATCCGGCCAGGTTGAGCGTGACGGTGGTTGTCCGTGCAGGGTTGGTCTCCGCCTTCAGGACGATCACCGCAGTGCCTTTGCCGTAGCCGGCCGGGACCTTCGTCGACGCCACGGTGCGTGGGGCCGATCCGGTCGCCGTCTTCGCCGGCAGATTCCGGAACTTGAACGTGACCGACCAGGTGAAGCCCTCGCCGGCCTGGAGCGCGACATAGATCCCGCCGCCCTGGACGACCTTCGCGGCGAACGGAACCTTGCCCTGGTACGGGAACGTCTTGTAGAGCGGCGCGACCGCGATGTTCGAGTAGAGGAACTGGCCGATCGTCTGCCAGACCCCGCCGCTGCACTGGCCCTTGTCGGCCGCGATCGCGTGCTGCACCGAGTTCGTCGGGTCGGTCGCCGACGGGCGCTCGCTCGAGTCGACGCGCAGCACGCCGCTCTGGAACCCGGTGCGGTCGGACTCGTCGATCTCGTGGAAGATGTGGAACGCCGTGAGCGTCGGCTCGCAGTTCGCGAGGTGGACGAGCTTCTCGTAGTCCTCCGCCTGCTTCTGCTCCGAGATCACCGGGACGTTCTCGTTGTTGACGTAGCCCTGGCGGTTCGACGTGTCGACCTGCCAGCCGGTCTCGTCGATGAACATCTTCGAGACGCGGCCGAAGAGCGTCGTGCCGGTCGTCGAGATCGGATAGCCCTCGAGCGCCGGCTGCCCCGTGCCGTTGAACGCGTCCCACAGCGCGAGCTTCACGCGCGCCGCGTTCACGCAGCCGGTGTTCGGCCACGCGTAGCCGGTCTCGACCTCGTCGGTGTTGATGTTCGGGTAGCAGTGCCACGACCACTCGTCGAAGAGCGGGGCCGTGCGGCCGCTCGCGCGATATGCCTTGCCGAGCGCGGCGATCCAGCGGACCGGCGAGATCGACGAGTTGTCGGACGCGCCGGGGTTGTCGTTGCCGCGCGGCGAGAGGCCGACGCCGATCACGTCGAGCGAGGAGTCGAACGCCTTCAGCTTGTCGTAGCAGCTCGCGAGCACGACCTCCATCGCGGCGGGCGACGCGGGCTGGGAGCCGTTCCAGATCGGCTGCCAGAAGCGCGGCTGGTTCGGCTCGTTGCCGATGATGACCTTGCGCACGTACGGGTAGCGCTTCATCACCTGCACGGCGTAGTTGCAGAAGGTGTCCGCGGCGGCCTGGTTCGTCGGCGCCATCGTCGGCTTCTGCGGGTAGATCGCGAAGACGACCTGGATGTGGTGCGCCTGCGCGTTCGGGATCATGCGGTCGAGGAAGGCCTGGTCCTGGATCGTCGTCGGCGCGTCGGCGTTGTAGAACACCGCGACGCGGTTCGTCGTCGTCCCGAGCTTGTTCATCTCGTTGAAGAGGAAGGTGCCCGCGTCCGACGCGTACTTCGTCTGGTCCTCGGCGAATCCGATCTGCGGATTCGCAGCCGAGGCGACGCCGGTGACTCCGAGCGCGAGGGCGCCGAGCACGACCGCGAGAATCCTCTTCACCGCAAAACCATCCCTTCGAGTTGGCGAACGCGGCCGCGCGCAGACCGCCTGCCGCCGCCGAGTTCGTTCTTGGACCGACCTATCCTTTGTCGGCAGCGAGGACGGCTTCCGTGAGCCTTCCGGCGCCGAAACGGACGGGATCGTCCGCGGGCAGCCCGGTCTCGGCCTCGGCCGCCTCGACGGCGGCGCGGGCCTCGTCCTCGGTCATGGAGCGGGTGTTCAGCGCGACCGCGACGACCTTCGACGGCCGCGCCGGCAGCGCGATCCGCTCGTGGAGCTCGACGAGGTCACTCAAAGGAGGGATCGGATGCGGGCCGCCGCCGGCGCCCTCGATCTCGGTGCGCCCGGCCTCGTGGCAGAGGACGAGGAAGTGCGGCACGCTGCCGTGATAGAGGCCGAGCGTGACGCCGGAGTAGATCGGGTGGAGCAGCGCGCCCTGGCCCTCGACCCAGAGCAGCTCTCCCCCGCGCTCCGCACCCTCGACGACGAGCCGCTCCGCCGCGCCGGCGATGAAGTCCGCGACGACCGCGTCGACGGAGACCCCCCACCCCGCGATCGCGATCCCGGTCTGGCCGGTCGGGACGAAGACGGACGCGACACCGCGGCGGCGCGCCTCGAGGTCGAGCTCGAGCGACACGGTCATCTTCCCGATCGCGCAGTCGGAGCCGACGGTGAGGACGATCGTCGCGGGAACGTCGAGGTTCGCGCCGGTCGCGGTCGAGAGGTCGCGCGGCGGGCGGCGGAGGTCGCGGATCTCGGCGCCGTTCGCCGCAGCGAGCTCGCGCAGCTCCGGCAGGTCGGAGAGGAACACGTGGAGCCCGTTCTCGAGATCGAGCCCGGCCGCGAGGCACGCGCGCAGCAGCGCGATCCACTCCGGCGGGAAGCGGCCGCCCTGCGTCGCGACGCCGACGAGCGCGGCGTTCGGGCCAAACGCGAGCGCGTCGTCGACGCTCCCGACGACCGGCACACCCTCCTCCGCCTCGCCCGCGCGCGTCGAGTCGAGGATCGCGACGACGTCGTCGCGCCGGTAGCGGAGGACGCCGCGCATCGTCTTCCCGTAGTGCGGGTCGGCGGAGAAGCCCTCCGCGAGGATCAGGTATCTCGTGTCGCTCACGCCGGCGAGACGCCGAGGCCGGGCCGCTCCGACGGAAGCTGGACGCCGTCCACGAGCTCGACGCCCGGCCACGGGTCGTGCGCGATGAGGATGTTCCCGTCGAGGTCGACGTGGTCGAAGAGGCTCGCGACGCTCGCGCCCGCGGAGATGCCGAGTCCGGACTCGATCATGCAGCCGAGCATGCAGCCGAGCCCGAGCGCGCGTGCGGCGTGCACCATGCGCACCGCCTCGCGGATGCCGCCGGACTTCGCGAGCTTCACGTTGATCCCGTGTGCGCGCTCCGCGCACGCGGCGACGTCGCCGAGCGTGTGGCAGTCCTCGTCGACGTAGATCGGGATCGGCGACCGCGCCTTCAGCTCCGGCCCGCCGGGGTCGCCGGCCGGGAGCGGCTGCTCGCAGTAGTCGACGCCGAGCTCCGCGAGCTGCGGCAGTGCGTCGAGCGCCTCGTCGAGGCTCCACGCCTCGTTCACGTCCACCTGGAGCGGGACGTCCGTCGCGCTGCGGACGGCGCGCACGCGCTCGACGTCGAGCCCGTCGCGCGCGCCGAGCTTCAGCTTCAGCCGCTTGAACCGGCCCGCGACCTTCTCCGTGCGCTGCGCCATGTCGTCCGGCTCGCCGAGCCAGATCGTCCACGTCGTCGGCGGTCCGGCGCGGTGGAGGCCGAGGAGCTGGAAGACGGGCCGTCCGAGCAGCTTCCCCTGGAGATCGTGGAGCGCGGCGTCGATCGCGGCGCGCGCGGCGAACTCCCGCGCCGGCAGCCGCGCCTCGATCGCCTCGAGGGCGAACGGGTCGTCGCCGATCGCGCCGGCGTGCTCCCGGACGTACGCGAGCGCGGACTCCGGGGACTCGTCGTAGCGGTCGATCGGCGCCGCCTCGCCGTAGCCGTGGACGCCGCTGTGCGTGACCCGCACCTCGACGACGTCCTCGGCGTCGCGCGCGCCCCGGGAGATGACGAACGTCTCCGCGAGCTCGAGCGTGACGATGCGTGCCTCGACCTTCATGGCGCGGAGGCTAACTGCTGTAGCCTCGGGGCGATGCGACGCCGGCTGCGCGACCTCGACGGACGGGTGCTCGCGGGCGCGATCGTCGTCGTCTTCCTCGCGGTGCTGCTTTCGTTCCGCGCGGCGAACGGGTCGATCCCGTGGGCGCACGTCGGCGTCGAGCCCGGAGACAAGTCGTTCGCCGATCTCCGCTCGGTCACGTCGGCGTGGGACTGCACGCACCACGGGATCCAGGCCTTCCCGGACAACCCGTGCGACCCGTTCCACCGGCCGGCGAACTACCCGCGACTCTGGACGCATCTCGGCGTCTTCGGCCTCGGCGAGAGCGCGACGGTGCCGCTCGGGATCGCGATCGCCGTCGTGTTCCTTCTCTCTGCGCTCCTCGTGCCCGGACGGCTCGCGCTCTGGGAGGGCGCGGTCTACGGGCTCGCGCTCATCGCGCCGGCGACGATGCTCGGAATCGAGCGCGGGAACGTCGACCTGCTGATGTTCGCGCTCGTCGTGCTCGGTGTCCTGCTCGTGCGGCGCTCACCGTGGGCGGGCGCGGTCCCGATCGTGCTCGCGGGCGTGCTCAAGCTCTTCCCCGCGTTCGCGGGGCTCGTGCTCCTGCGCGTGCGCAGGCGCTGGCCCGCCGCGCTCGCGTCGCTCGTCGTGCTCGGCGTCTACGTCCTCGTCACGCTGAACGACATCCGGACGCTGCGCCACGTGATCCCACGTGTCGTCGTCAACTCGTACGGCGCGGGCGTGATCGTCGAGGCGCTGCACGAGTCGAACGTGAGCTGGGTGCAGAGCGCGGCGGAGGTGCGGTACGTGCGGCTCGCCGTGCTCGCGCTCGGCGCGGCGCTCGCGATCGTGCTCCTCGCGCTCGGGCGGCGCGGAGACGGCGGCGAGGACGACCGGCGGCTCGACGCGTTCTGGGCGGGCGGCGCGATCTTCGTCGGCACGTACGTCTTCGGGAACAACTTCGACTACCGGCTCGCGTTCCTGCTCCTCTGCATCCCGCAGCTGTGCGCGTGGTCGCGGCGCGGCGGCGAGTCGCCGGTGCCGTGGCCGGCGGCGGCGCTCGCGCTGCTCCTCGGCACGCTGTGGCTCAGCTCGTCCGTGCCGCCGCTGCCGTTCGGGGCGCAGACCTGGTACATGAAGCAGACGATCCCGCCCGACGAGATCCTGAACTTCCTCCTGTTCGCGTGGATCGGCGCGGCGCTCGCGTCGGGGCTCTGGGCCGTCGTACGGCCTCGCGCCTATCGTTCCTGACTCGATGCGCCGCTACCGGGGCCCGCTGCTCGCCGGCATCGCGCTGACGATCGCCGCGTGGGCGTTCGTCTCGTTCGCGCACGTCTTCCAGTACTGGCTCTACGGCGACGCGCGCCTCCTCGAGAACTGGGGGAACTGGATCGCGGACCACCAGGTGCCGTACCGCGACTTCAGCGTCGAGTACCCGCCGCTCTCGCTGCCGACGTTCGTCGTGCCCGTGTACCTCCGCCTCCTCGCCGGTCACCACGGGACGTGGTACTTCTGGTTCCGGATCGAGCTGCTCGTCATCGCGCTGCTGCTGGTCGTGACGATGACGTGGGCGCTCGCCGGCCTCGGCGCGTCGAAGCGGCACGCGTATGCCGCGCTCGCGATCGCCGGCGTCGCGCCCGCGCTGCTCGGGCCGAACGCGCTCTTCCACTACGACTACTGGCCCGCGCTGCTCGCAGCGGCGGCGGTGGCGTCGCTCGTCGCGCGCCGCGGCGTGCTCGCGTGCGCGTTCGCGGCGGCGGGCGCAGCGGCAAAGGTGTTCCCGATCGTGCTCGTGCCGATCGCGCTCTACGAGCTCTGGCGGCGCGGTCGCTGGCGCGCGGTCGGCGAGGGGGCCGGCGCCGCGCTCGCGGTGCTCGCCGTCACGATCGGACCGTTCGCGATCGTCGCGCCGCACGGCGTCTGGTGGGCGATCCGGCGCGAGGCGACGCGGCCGCTCGAGATCGAGTCCGTCGGCGCGACGCTCCTCACCGCGGCGCACGAGCTCTTCGGGCTCCACCTCCACGTCGTCGCGGCGGCAGCGTCGCACGGCCTCGCGGGCTCGGCGCCGGACGCGGTCGCGCAGGCGTCGCGCGTGCTGACGGTGTTGTCGCTCGCCGGCGTCTACTGGCTCTACACCCGGAGCGAGAGGACGGGGGACGACCTCGCCGTCGCCTGCGCCTCGGCCGTGACGGCGTACGTCGTGTTCGCGAAGGTCTTCTCGCCCCAGTACCTCCTGTGGCTCGTCCCGCTCGTGCCGCTCGTCGGCGGCCGCCGGGGCGTCCGCGCGTCGGTGCTCCTCGTCGTGATCCTCGGCGTGACGCAGGTCTTCGAGCCATACAAGTACGCCGATTACTGGCAGCACCTGACGACGTGGGTGACGTGGACGGTGATCCTCCGGGACGCGCTCGTCGTCGCGCTCCTCGGGGTGCTCGTCTGGCCGATGCGAGCGCGGCGGCTAGACTTGACGTCTCCCGAGCGCCCGTAGCTCAGGGGATAGAGCGCGCGCCTCCGGAGCGCGAGGTCGCAGGTTCGATTCCTGCCGGGCGCATTCGAAGGGTAGTGGTGTCGCGCAAACCAGCATGGTTGCTCGGGTCATGTGTGACGGGTAAGTCCCGAAATCACGTACGGTGCTGTCCCCGGTGCTGTCCTCGAGAATTCGCCTGTTGCGGCAACGCCCCTGTGCTTGACATCGAGTTGGAAATCACGCCTGACCAAGCGCTAGCCTTGCGACGGCCGATGACCGTCCACACATTCGAAGATCCCGGCGATGTGGATGAGGCGAGTGGTGTGCTCCACGACCGTTGGTTCGACGTCACGGCGATCCGGGAGGAGGGTCGCGACCTCGTTATCCCGTTCGCCTCCAAGATCGTCGGCAGGGCAAGCAAGGCCGTCATGGACTCCGACTCCTGCTCGTACGCGACCATTCCTGCAGCATGAAAGTCTTGGCCGCCGTAGCACTTTTCCTTTTCTGCGGCGGGCTGGTTGGTGGAGCCTCGGCTGGGGGCGCGGAGACGGAATCCACTGCGGCATGCGCCGCGACACCTGTCCACTACGACCCGGCCGCCTCGGGCGCGCCTAGAGGCGTTGGTGGTCCGTGGATCGCCACGACGAACTCGGCCTTCCGTGGTTACCTGTTCTATGTTGGCGCGACACGCTGGGCGAGGACCAAGCCTCATGGCGCCCAAATTTTCACGACGAAGGCGCAGGAGCGCGTCCAGCCCAAGGTGCTCTGGCTGGCGCTCGGAAACGCGCGAACATCCATTTCGATTCGTGGGATGCGACTCGACCGGCCCGGCTCATTCACGTCGAAGTGGCCAGGTGTCGGCGGTCGTCAGTACCCATCGTACGTAGAGGTTCCGACCGCGGGCTGCTGGCGGGTATCGGTGAGCAGCGGAAGCCAGCACGGGTCGGTGACGTTCGTCGCTTCCGACAGGGCGTAGCGCTGTCGTCGGAAAGACGTCGCCTGTGCGAGCGGTCATTGCGCCTGACGCCGATAGGCGCCAGAAGTTGGCTCAGGTGGTAAGAACGGATCGGACGGTAGACGCCCACCAGCGCGTGCCTCCGTGGGCTGTTGGTGTGCCGTCGGCGTTGAGGCTGTCGGCGATCTGTCGGAGGCTGAGTCCGGCCTGGCGTGCATCGCGGATTCGCTGGACGACGTCGGGCGCGATCGTCCGCGGTCTGCCGGTTCGCTGAGGCGTGCGCCTCGGCCGCGACGGGCGCCGCCATTCGAGCACGACGCGCTGGAGTTCGTCGGCGGGGATCAGCGTCGTCCCCCACGGGGTCTCGATCGTCTCGAGGTACGGGAGTACACGCTGGGTGAAGGTCGAGCGGCCGATTCCGAGTGCCTGTGCTGCCTGGCTTCGTGTGTAGGCGAGCCGCTCGACGTCGCCTTCCTCGCGCACGTCCACCCGGGCCGGCTTCGCACGGACGGGCGCTGAGGAATGGAAAGACTCAGGGGTCAGGCCGAGCGGGTCAGGCTGGGCTGCCGAAGGATCCGGCGCTTTGGCGTGGCGTTGCGCCTTGATCTTGCGTCGGAGATGGCGGCGTGACATGCGTACAGCGTACACAAACTATTTGACGGATCTGCACCACGGTGCATCTGTGTCTCGCTGTCCATCGTTTTGGAGTTGCTGTACGCGGGAGCTTCAGCGCTCGACGCCGCGGACTCGGCCGCGATCGAGATCGGCGAGGATCCGTAGCTGGCGGAGCGGGACCATGTCCCGTTCGCGGCCGAGGGCCGCGGCCATGCGGGCGAGGTCGCCGATCGATGCGACGAGCGGTCGAAGCCCTCGGCCGAGAGGCTCGCGGCTTGCGGCCCGTCGGAGGTCGTCGTAACCGCCACGGGTGCCGGCGGGGTTGGCGACGATCTTCAGCTCGCCGCCGCGACCGCGAAGGTCGAGCACCGCTGTCGCTTCGAGCGCGACCGGCGTGCCATCCGCGCCCACCGCGTCGAGATCCTCGAGGGCGGCGGCGAGGCGACTGAGGTTGTCGCCGCGGCCCGACGGCGCCAGGTCGACGCCGCGGGTGAGCTCCTCGGTGCCCTGGATGACTCGTGCGAAGGCGCCGATCAGCACGTAGTTCACGCGGCGGCTCTCGAGCGCTTCGAGCGTCAGGTAGGGGTCGAAGTGCTCTTCGGTCATTCGCCGCCGTTGTGTTCGTCCTGGGACTTCTGGTGCCGCCGGACGCGGCGTTCCGGGGTGAGGCGGGAGTTCTTCTCCAGACGATCAACGCCGGCGGGGTCGTACGGGACGAGCTCGAGGGGCAGGTCGAAGCCGCACGCGCGGACGAGCTCGATCAGCGTCTCGGCGCTCGGGGCCACCGCGCCCTGTTCCCACCGCGCGATCACGCCGCGCTTGCGACCGGACAGCTCGGCGAGCTCGTATTGGGTGAGGCCGGCGCGGAGGCGCGCTTCGCGGATGACGTCGGCGCTTCTCACGGCCCGATTCTACTCCCGACCTTGATCCGTGCTCTGTCACTGATATGGTTCCAAGCTTCATACGTGCCATGCCGACTTGAGGGGGACCGATGGCACGCGCCCACCCGGAAGACGATTCCGGCCAACTGAGCCTCGATGACTGGGCGGAGAATCTCGACGCGAGCCATGACCAGTCATCCGTCGTCCCTGATCGCGACGTGGCGCCGGCGGCGCCTCGTGGACATCAGTCGGCGAGGGACCTCCTCGAAACTCCTGGAGCGTTGCTCACCCGGACCCACCTCCGCGAGTTGGGCCTCGAGCGTCGTGCTGTCGACGCGGTGTTCCGCGCGCTTCCCGTCGTGGCGCTGCCGGGGTACTCACGCCCGTTGATCCGAGCGGACGAGTACCGCGAGCTTGTCGAGAAGTTCACCTATCGCGACGACCGTGTCCGCCCGACGAGCGCTCATGCCTAGCGTCTGGATTCGCACCAGGCCTACGAAGGACGGGAGCAAGCGGTACCGCGTTGAGTTCCGGCTCGGCGGGCGCGAAGCCCGAATCCGGTACGGCGGCTCGTTCACGACAAAGCGCGAAGCGACGATCCGCGCCGGCTGGATCGCCGGTGAGCTCGCCGCACTTCGCGTCCCCGACCTCACCGTCCCCACCGAGCCGACCGCTGCCCCGACGCTCCGTGAGGCAGCGAAGCGGTGGCAGGCGAGCCGCGTCGACGTTGCCGAGAACACGAGGCTCCAGCACCGGAGCGCCGTACGGATGCTCCTGCCCGTGCTCGGCGAGCGGCGGGTAGACACGATCACGGCAGCCGATGTCGCCGAGCTGGTCGGGGCACTCAGCGAGAAGGGCAAGGCGCGCGAAACCGTTCGGAAGAGCATCCTCGCACTCGGGATGATCCTCGACCACGAAGGCATCGCCCCGAACCCCGCACGCGACAAGGTCAAGGTCCGGCTCCCCCGCCAGGAGCGGGCCGAGATCGTCCCTCCGACGGCCGAGCACGTGCTCGCCGTCCACGAAGTACTGCCGAAGCGCTACCGGCTGCCGCTGCTCGTCCTCGACGCGACGGGGATGCGCCTCGGCGAGCTCGAGCGGCTCACGTGGGGCGACCTCGACGAGCCACGGCAGCGCTGGCGCGTCTCGCAGGCCGTCTCGAAGACCGGCCGGGCCCGCTGGGTCAGTGTCACCCCTGTGATCTTCGACGCGGTGTGCGAGCTTGTGTCGCGCGAGGACCGCGTTCCCGAGCGGCGTGTCTTCCAGGGCTTCGGCGGCGATCGCTTCCGGACGGCGCTCACCCGCGCCTCCACCGCCGCCGGGATTCCGGCGTTCTCGCCGCACGACCTCCGTCATCGTCGGATCTCCCTCCTCCACCTCGCCGGCGTGCCCTGGGCGCGGATCGGCGAGCACGTCGGCCAGCGCAACCTCGCCGTCGCCGCGAACACGTACAGCCACGTGCTCCCCGACGAAGCCTAGCTCGACTACGCGGACCTACTCGGTCGTGGCTGAGGACGCTGACCGGCTCAAAGGCCGAGTACGAGCGCCAGGGCCGTGTCGAGCTCGCGTAGTTCGCTGGCGCTGAGGCGACCAACCGAATCGCCGAGCCGTTCCGGGCTCACCGCGGTCGTCTGCTCTACGAGGACGCGCGTTGGCGTGCCGTCAAGCTCGATGGTCGGCCGGAACGATCTTGGTGGCGCCGCCGTCGACGTCGGCGAGACGAGCACGGTCGAGAGCGCGAGCAGCTCGTCGGCCTGCACGACCACGGCATAACGAGGGCCGCGCTGTTCCGAGCCGCGCGTACCGCGTGGGGCGCGCAGACGAAAGACCTCGCCGCGGACCACGAGCTATCCGGCGTCGTTCCAGGCGGCCGCGATGGCGTCCATCTCCGCGCGGACTCGGCGGGCCTCCGCGAGGTCGTCCGGGTCGGCCGAGGCGGCTTCGGCTTCGAGACGAAGAGCGCTCTTTCGCCTTCGCTGCTCTGCCGCCTCGTGGAGCGCGAGCCGGATCGCTTCGGAGTCGCTGTGGCCTTCGTTGCGGAGAAGAGCAAGATCCTCCTCGGATCGCTCGTCGAGCCGAGCCTGGACCGTCCTCGCCATACAGCAATCGTACCACGAAACGTATTACAAGCTGGCCCGTCATGAGCCGCCCTCCGGCCGTTCTCGCGACCAAAAACGTGCCATTCCGGCCCGTCTCGGCTCGCATGGTGCTGTCCCCCGTGCTGTCCTCGAACGGAAAAACATGCCCATTTGCAGGGATGTTCGATTCCTGCCGGGCGCATCGCCTTACGAGCCGGCTTTGCCGGCTCGCTCGCTCAACGGGGGAACCATGTTTCCCCCGTTTGCCCCCTTCTTCTGCCGCCGGCAAGCGTGCGTGTGCCGCGCCCGCACATGTCGGTCGCGGCGGCGGAATGGCTCTACGGACACGTCCCGAGGTCTGACCCCAGGACGTGTCCCGGCCTCGAGCGTCGTGTTGTCCGTCGCGCCCTCGGGTCAGTAGGCTGCGGACGTGACGACGCTCGACGGCCGGCCGAACACGGCGCTGATCGTGATCGACGTGCAGAACGGCGTCGTCGCGGGCGCGCACGAGCGCGACGCGGTCGTCGCGAACGTCGCGAGCCTCGTCGCGAAGGCGCGCGACGAGAACGTCCCGGTGATCTGGGTGCAGCACTCGGACGCCGGGCTCGCGCGCGGGAGCGACGAGTGGCAGATCGTCGGCGAGCTCGACCCCGCCGACGGCGAGCCGCTCGTCGAGAAGACCTACGGCGACTCGTTCGAGGACACGAACCTCGAGTCGGTGCTCGACGGCCTCGGCGTCGGGCGGCTCGTCGTCGTCGGCGCGCAGACCGACATGTGCATCCGCTCGACGCTCCACGGCGCGTTCGCCCGCGGCTACGACGCGACGCTCGTCTCGGACGCGCACACGACCGAGGATCTCTCCGCCTGGGGGGCTCCGACGCCGGACCTCGTCATCTCGCACACGAACATGTACTGGGGCGACCAGCGCGCGCCCGGCCGCACCGCAGGCACGGTCGCGACGGCCGACGTCGACTTCCGCGCCTAATCCGCGGGTCTCCGCCTGCCGATACAGAGGGCCATGCGCCGGGCACTGCCCGTCCTCCTGCTGGGAGCGCTCCTCGCCGCGGCCTTCGCGACGGCATCGACGGCCGGCGGCCGGGCGACCGCGTGCCCGACCAAGCCCGGGCCGTACTCGACGAAGGACAAGCACATCTTCCAGCTCGACGCCGACGGCGTCACGCTCGACACGCTGTCCGACGCGAGAGGCAACTCCGTGAAGTTCGTCGGCTCCGTGTACGCCGTCGGCCGGGAGCCGCCCGGCTGGAACGACAACTCCTTCTTCAACAGCACCGCGGGCGGGACGGAGATCGAGTCGGAGATCATCTTCGACTCCGGCAACCCGAACACGTACGCGGCGCACGGGCATCTCGGCGCGATGTACCCGACGGCGTTCAGGGTGCTGCGGTACGGCCCGGGAATCGACGTCGACGGCAGCGCAACCTGGATGCTGATGCGCGAGCCGGCGTCGAACTTCACGCTCGTCTACGGGAACGGCCGGTCGCTGTCGTCGCTCCGCCTCTGCCTCGACTGGCACCGCAACGGGACGATCGACGACGACATCGCGCCGCTCGGCTGGGTCGAAGGGCCGGCGGCGGGCGAGTTCGACCCACCGCGGATCTCGGAGCGCGTGCTCCGGGTCGACGCCACGACCGCCACGATCGCGATCACCGCAACCGACACCGGCTCGCCGCGCGCGTCCGGCGTCGCCGGCATCGGCTGGACGTATCGAAACGGCACCGGCGGCGGCTTCTACCGAGGGCCCATCCGCGTCCCGCGCACCGCGACGCTCTTCGTCTGGGCGGCCGACCGCGCGGGCAACGACACGAGCGCGGACGTCGACGTCGCATCGCTCGTCCACTAGGCGATTCCGCACCGTTCGGGGGAATCGCGGCTACGATGGCGAACATGCCGACGCTCCCGACCGCAGACCCTCTCAGTACCGGTGCCGAGCCTCCCTCGCATCCGGCCCCGCCGTGGGGCGCCCGTGGGTCAGCCCGAGGTCGTCGCGCGGCCGCGGCTCGGTGAGCTCCAGCAGGACGGACTGACCTGGATCCACCTCGAGGCGCCGACGCAGGACGAGGCGCTCTCGCTCGCGACCCGCTTCGGCTGGCACCCGCTCGACGTCGAGGACGTCATGTCGCGCCGCCAGCGGCCGAAGGTCGACGTCTACGCGGAAGAGGACGCGTCGTATCTCTTCGCCGTCCTCCACTTCCCCGTCTACGACAAGAACATCGGCCGCCTCAACGCGGGCGAGCTCGACGCGTTCCTCGGCCCCGACTACCTCGTCACGCTGCCGGCGGTCGAGCTGAAGCCCGTGACGCGGCTCTTCCGCCGCTGCCTCGAGAGCGAGGAGTTCCGCCGCAGCCTCTTCCAGCGCGGCTCGGGCCGCCTGCTCTACGAGGTGCTCGACGACCTCTACGACTACTGCTTCCCGATCCTCGACAAGATCGGCTTCAAGCTCGAGCAGATCGACGAGGAGCTGGACGAAGGGCGCTCGAAGGAGCTCGTCCGGGACATCCACAAGGTGAAGCAGGAGATCATCTCCTACCGCAAGATCATCAAGCCGCAGCGGCCGACGCTCCGCCAGCTCGAGCGCGGCGTCGAGCGCTTCCTCCCGGAGGAGCTCGAGCTCTACTTCGACGACATCGTCGACTCGAGCGAGCGCATCTGGGACATCCTCGACAACTACAAGGAAGTCGTCGAGGCGCTCGAGTCGACGAACGAGTCCGTGATCTCGCACCAGCAGAACGACATCCTCTACGTGCTCACGATCTTCAGCGTCGTCGTGCTGCCGCTCACGTTCCTCACCGGCCTCTTCGGGATGAACGTGAACTTCCCCGGCTTCGGCAGCGCCGACGCGTTCTGGGCGATTCTCGCCCTGTTCGTCGCGATGATCGCCGGCATGCTCGGCTTCTTCCGCTACAAGCGCTGGCTCTAGATACGCTCGCGCCGTGGAGCGGCTGTGGGCGCCCTGGCGGCTCGAGTACGTCCAGACCGCGGACGAGCAGGAGGGCTGCGTCTTCTGCGCCGCGGCGGAGGGCGACGACGAGTCGCACCTCGTCGTCCACCGCGGCGAGCGCGCGTTCGTCCTGCTGAACAAGTTCCCGTACACGTCGGGGCACCTGCTCGTCGCGCCGTACCGCCACGGCGCCGGCTTCGCCGAGCTCGACGACGCGGAGGCGCTCGAGATCCATCGCCTCGCGACGGACGGCATCGCCGCGCTCGCCGCCGTCTACTCCCCCGACGGCCACAACGTCGGCTGGAACATCGGCCGCGTCGCGGGCGCGGGGATCGTCGACCACGCGCATCTCCACGTCGTGCCGCGCTGGAGCGGCGACACGAGCTTCATGCCGGTCCTCGCGGACGTGAAGGTGATCCCCGAGCACCTCGCGGACTCGCGCCGGAGGCTCGCGGCGGCCTGGTCGGACCTGCCTGCCCGCCGCTCCTGAGGGGTGCATACTCCTTGGCGGGAGTCCCCCAGAGCCGAGAGGATCGAACCGTGACCGAGCCGACCAAGACCGCTGCGCCCGCGCCCGCCGCACCGCCGCCGCCGCCCCCGCCGCACAAGCTGACCCGCGGCCGGAGCATCTCCGTCTGGGCGCTGATCGTCGTCGCTTCGATCATCGCCCTGGTCTCGATCCTCACAGTCTGGGTCGACCGCCAGATGCTGAACAACGACCAGTGGCGGAAGTCCAGCGCGGAGCTGATCAACGACCCGGCGATCCGCAGCGCGCTCTCCGTCTACCTCGTCGACCAGCTCTACAACAACGTCGACGTCGAGCAGCAGCTCAAGAATCAGCTGCCGAAGAACCTCCAGGGGCTCGCCGGCCCCGTCTCGGCCGCTCTCCGCCAGCCCGCCACCAGCGGGGTCGACTTCCTCCTCGCCCGGCCCCGCGTGCAGCAGACGTTCGTCGACGCCAGCGCGGTGGCCCACCAGAAGCTCGTGAACGTGCTCGAGAACAAGACCGGCTACGGGATCTCGACGGGGAACGGCGTGGTCACGGTGGACCTCAGCGCGCTCGTGAAACAGCTCGGCGCGCAGCTCGGGCTGCCCGCGGCGGCGCTCGACAAGCTGCCGGCGAACGCGGGTGTGATCACGGTGATGAAGTCGGATCAGCTGTCGGCCGCACAGACGGGCGTGCGCATCCTCAAGGCTGCGACCGTCTGGCTCGTCATCCTCGTGCTCTTTCTCTACGGCCTTGCGATCTATCTCGCCCGCGGGAAGCGCCGCGAAGCGCTTCGGAATATCGGCTGGGCGTTCGTCGTCGTCGGACTGCTCGTCCTGCTCGTCCGTCGCACCGGCGGCAGCTACGTGATCGACGGACTCGTGAAGCCGGCGTACCGCCAGCCCGTTCACCATCTGTGGGCGATCGAGAGCAGCATCCTCGGCCAGACGGGCCGCGCGGTCATCCTCTACGGTCTCGTCGCCATGCTCGGCGCCGTGCTCGCCGGGCCGACAAGGATCGCGATCGCGACCCGCCGCGCGATGGCGCCGATGCTGAAGGAGCGGCCCGGCCTCAGCTGGTCGATCCTCGGCGCGATCTACCTGCTCGTCATCCTGTGGGCCCCGACACATGCACTCGGCACCTGGTGGGGCATCCTCCTCTTCGGCGCGCTGGTCGCGATCGGCTTCGAAGCGCTCCGGCGGCAGACGATCAGCGAGTTCCCGGACGCCTCGATGGCGCACGCCACCCAGACGGCAAAGGCTCTCGGCGCGAAGGCGTCGTCGATGCGGCCGAAGCATAAGGCGTCCCCCGCCGAGGAGATCGCGCGGCTCAACGACCTCCACAAGTCCGGGGCGCTCACGGACGAGGAGTTCGCGACGGCGAAGGCTCGTGCGCTGACGTAGCCGGCGGCGGCTTCGAGAGCAGCACCGCGCTCACGACGATCGACGCGAACGCGGCGACCTGCGCCGCGCCGCGGAGTCCCGTCGGCAGGTGCTCGCCGAAGAGCACGAACCCCGCCGCGATCGGCACGGCGTTCGTCGCGAGCGTCGCGAGCCCGGCGGCCGTCAGCGCGCCGCCGTGCTGGAACGAGCCCTGCAGCACGCTCGTCCCGAGCGCGTAGCACGCGATCAGCGAGAGGATCGCGAGAAACCACTCGCCGCCGTAGACGACGAGCTTCGCCGAGATGTCGCCGCCCGCGAAGAGCAGCCCGGCCGCGAGCCCGAGGGCGGCGGCGCGCGCGATCGACATCCGGACGAACGCGAGCACGAGCGCGCCGCCCGCGCAGCACGCGAGCCAGAGGATCGCGAGGCGCGCGTCCGGCGGCCGGTCCGACGGCTGTACCCCGGCGAGCGAGAGCCCGAGCAGCACGAGCCCGGCGAACGCGACAACGACGGCGAGCCGCTCCCGCCGCGAGAGACGCCCCGGGTGGCCGCCCACGGAGACGAACGCGAGCACGGCGATCCCGCTCGCGCAGACCGCCTGGACGAGCGAAAGCGGCGCGAGCCGGAGCGCCGCGAGATAGACGAGCCAGCCCGCGCACTCGACCCCGAACGCGAGCCGCCACGTTGCGTTCCCGAGCAGCGTCCGGACGAACTGGACCGGGCGGCGGGCCGAGAACGGCGGCATCGCGGCCGCGGCGTCGTGCTCCTTCGCGTACGCCCAGTTGACGGCAAGGGCCGAGACGAGCGCGAGGACGAGGCCGATCGAGAGCTGCACGGGCCTGATCCTCCCATCGAGCACGCGAATAAGGGCGAACCCGCTGCATCGGTTCGCCCTTCCGCTGGTGCTCGACCCGGTCGCCGCAGACTCTGGGGAGCACCGGACTTCCTCCGAGAGCCCCCGCCGCATCGGGGCCCTCGGTAGCCCAATGATCGTCGCCGGGGGTCGACTTCACCCATCGCTGAACCGGTGGTTCACTCGTTCGGTTCACTCGGACGAGGCTCGGGCCGCGGCGCCGGAACGCCGACGATATGACCACGCTAGGGGAAGGACGGTGGGCCGCAGCCCGTCCAGCCCTGGTTCGAAGAGCCGGACGGGTGTGGGAGCCGCAGCCTCGCCCCCCGGCTCTTCCTTTTGGTCCGGCCTAGTCGCCCTCCCAGAACTGCCGGAGCTCGATCAGGCCGAACTTCGCGACCGGGTGCTTCGACGCGATCTCGACCGCCTCGTCCCAGCTCGAGCACTCCAGGACGTCGAAGCCGGCGATGACCTCCTTCGTCTCGGCGAACGGCCCGTCCGTCGTCTTCAGCTCGCCGCGCCGCACCCGCACGACCTTCGCCTCGCTCCGCGGCCGCAGCCGCTCGCCCATGATCCGGATCCCGCGCCGTCCCGTCTCCTCGACCCACGGCTCGACGTCGAGCTCCTCGTCCGTGAGGCCCGTCATGTCGGGGTCCGGCTCGATCACGACCAGCATCAGGTACTTCATCGGTTCCTCCTTCGAGATCGCTTGTCGCGGCTACGACGAGCGGCGACGACGGGAATCGACATTCAGACCGCGGAGCGCGCTGCGGAGTCCGTCTCCTCCTGCACGCCGCGCCGCAGCCCGACGAGCGCGACCGCCGCGGCCGCGATCATCACGCCGCCCATCACGACGAGGACCGTGTGCGTCGCGTGGGCGAAGTCGAGCCGGACGAAGGCCGGGATCGTGCCGCCGGAGCCGCCCTGCGACTGCGCCAGTTTCTCCGCCTGCGCCGCCGCCCGGGCGTGCGGCTCGCCGAGCGCGACGAGCGACTGCGTCGTCCGCGTCCGCATCTCGTTCACGAGGAGCGTGCCGAGAATCGCGATGCCGAGGCTCGCCGCGTAGTTGCGGACGGTCTGCGTGATCCCGCTCGCCTCGCCGTAGGTCAGCCGCGACGCGCGGTTCACGGCGTCGGTGCTCGCCGGCCCGAGCATCAAGCCCATCCCGGCTCCGGCGAGGACGACGTACCAGACCTGCTTCGAGAGGCTCAGGTCCGTGACCTTGCTCGCCCAGAGCAGGTAGCCGGCCGCCGCGAGCGCGCAGCCGAGCACGACCGGGCGCTTCGCGCCGGTGCGATCGAGCATCCGGCCGCCGATCTGCGACGCGACGACGAACCCGAGGAAGAAGTAGAGGAGCACGAGGCTCGCCTGCGACGCCGACTTCGCGAGGCTGATCTCCGCGTACTCGCTCGCGAAGAAGAACGTCGGGATGAACGCGACCGCCGCGAGCCCGAGCACGAGGTTCTCGACGAAGAACGGCCGGATCCTGAAGATGCTCACCTGGATCAGCGGCGTCTTCGTCCGCTGCTCGACGCGGTAGAAGACGGCGAGGAGCACGACCCCGGCGACGATGCAGCCGATCGTCGCGGCGCTCGTCCAGCCCCAGTTCGACGCCTGCTGGAAGCCGAGCACGCTGAGGCCGACGCCGCCCGCGATCAGCACGAGGCCGCGGTAGTCGATCGGCGCCCGCTTGTAGTCCGTCACCGGCCGCGCCACGTACGTCAGCACGAGCGCGATCACCGCGACGGGGACGTTGACCCAGAAGATCGCGCGCCACGTCCACTGCGTGAGGAAGCCGCCGAGGGTCGGGCCGAGCGCCGTCAGCCCGCCGGCGATCCCGAAGAAGAGCGCGAGCGCCCGGCCGCGCGAGCGGAGCGGGAACGTCTGGACGACGATCGCGATCGCGGCCGGGAACATGAGCGCGGCGCCGACGCCCTGGAGCGCGCGGAACGCGATCAGCCACGCCTCGGCGATCCCGCTCTTCGGCGTGAAGCCGCAGAGCGCGGACGCGCCGGCGAAGACGATCACGCCGATCACGACCATGCGCGCGTGCCCCATCGTGTCCGCGAGCCGGCCGCCGAACGCGAACAGCGCCGCGAGCGTCAGGAGATACGCGTTGATCGCCCACTGGATGCCGGTGCTCGTGAGACCGAGCTCGTGCTGGATCGTCGGCGCCGCGATCGAGACGATCGTCTGGTCGATGAACGTCATCGACACCGCGAAGATCATCGCGGTGAGGACGAGGTTCCTCGAGCGACTGCCGACCGCCTCGGCGCCGGCGACGAGTTCGTTCATTCCGTGCCTCCCGGACGCGTGCCTGCAGGTCGGACGGATTCTTACCGAACGGTTACCACGAACCTGCGGGACTCGTAGGCCTTCGCCGTCTCGCCCTTCGTGAGCGCGAAGACGAGCGCGGTGCTCCCGCTGCCCTTCGCCTTGAAGACGAGGGCGACCGAGCTGCCGACGTTCGCCTCGCTCACCTGCTGCAGCACCTTCGAGTCGAAGGCGCGCGCGACGCGCCAGACCTTCCCGCCGCTCCGGCTCGGGAGCGCAACCGCGACGAGCTCGCCCTTCTGCGTCTGGATCGTGGACGTCGGGCCGGCCGGGAGCGGGCCGACGGGCGGCGCCGAGCGCCGGGTCGCGCCGGCGCCGCCGGCGAGCGCCGCCGCGGCGACGAGTACGAGGGTCCAACCGGTTGCGGTCCGGGCTGCGCGTGCCATGAGGTGCCTGCCTCCTGGGTTCGTGGAACGTCCCCGAGGACGCTACCGGCGGCGGCTAGAGCTCCGCGGCACGCTCCTCGTCGGCCGTCAGCTCGGCCGTCGGGACGATCTCGAGCCGCTCGTCCGGGATCGGCTCGCCGCTCCGGACCGAGACGCCGTACGTGCCGTTCGCGAGGCGTTCCTCCGCCCGCTCGACCGCCTCGAGCTGCGCGCGGAGGTCGTCGGCGAGGCCCTCGTCGTACTCGTCCTGGTAGAGGTCGGTTGCGAGGTTGGCGGCGTCCTCCTCCGTGGAGTCCTCGCCGTCGTCGACCGGTCCGAGCCGCGCGAGCGCGCTCTCGATCCGCTCCCGCTCGGCCGCCAGCAGCTCACGTGCCCGATCGTCGTCCACGCACGCGACCTTACCCGTCGTCGCGCGCTTCTGCGATGCTGTCGCCCGTGGCAGCCGTCGCCGAGCAGTTCGAGCCGACCCCCCAGCAGCGTCCGTTCGCGTGCAGCGAGTGCGGCCGCCAGTGGACGGCCGACGACGAGAAGTGGCCGATCCGGGTGACGGACACCGACCCGCCGCGCGCCGTCGCCGCGTGCCCGGACTGCGCCGACCGAATCGTCGGCTACGAGGCCCGCGCCTGCGCGACGGCCCGTCTGAACGGCCACAAGCCGTTCGCGCCGGCGGCCCGGCGCTAGACTGCGCCCCGAACGCGGGAGTAGCTCAGCTGGTAGAGCGTCGGCTTCCCAAGCCGTAGGTCGCGGGTTCGAGCCCCGTCTCCCGCTTCCCGGCTATCCCGTCGCCTCGAGAGAGGCCCGGACGACGGGTGCGGCTTCCGTCTCGGGCTCCACGCTGTCGTCTCCGTCGCGACTCGACGCGATGACGACCGCGCCGAGCAGCGCGAGGCAGAGCGCCCCGACCGCCACGGCCGCGTGCCACGGCGGGTTCTTGTCGAGCCGCTCCTGCAGGACGAGCGCACCGAGCACGACGCTGACCGCCGGATTGGCGACGGACACCGCGGCGACCGAGGGTACGAGCCTCCCGGTCGAGAGCGAGAGCTGCTGGAACACGAAGCCGACGACCCCCGCGATCCCCCAGACCCAGAACTGCCAGCCCGACATCACGCCGCCGAGGCCCACCGCGTGCAGGCTCTCGACGACCGGCTTCATCAGCGTCGCCGAGAGGCCGTAGAGGACGCCGGCCACGGTCCCGAGCAACGCGGCCCGCATCGACTGCGATCCGCGGCCGGCGAACAGGAGCAGGGCGGCGCAGCCCGCCGCGATGACGAGGATCGCGGCCGCCCAGTCGGTACCGGGCGCGTTGTCGACCCCGGCGGCCGGATCGCCGAACGAGGCGAAGAGCGCCAGGCCGGCGACGATGATCCCCGCGCCGAGGATCTCGCGCCGGCCGATCACCTGATGCGTCAGGAAGTGGCCGAGCGGGAGCGCCCACACGACCGCCGTCACCAGGAGCGGCTGGATGATCGAGACGCGTCCCCGGTCGAGCGCGGCGCCCTGCAGGACGACGCCGACGACCTGCGCGGCGAGGCCGAGCAGCCAGACCCACTGGACGACGAGGACGAGCAACGACTTCGGATGCCGGATCGAGACGCCCTCGAGATCGAGCGCCGCCTTCTGCCAGAGCGTCGCGGCGAGCGCGAAGCACACGGCTGCGAGGAGGGCGAGGATTGCCGGAAGTGCCTCCACGGCGCCCATTATCCTCGGCGCGCAAGAAACCCGGCTTCCCGGCGTCTTCACTCTTCATGAGGGCATCAGACCTCAGACAGAACGCACTTTGGGGTAGGGGTCGGGTTCGCGCCCGGTAGCCAGGCCGCCTCTCCCGAGCGGTGAGCCCGCACGCCCGGTTTAATCCAGGGCGGAACGGCAACCGAACGGGAGAGGCAGCATGGCAGCGCAGGACCTGCACGGCACCGCGAAGGCGCTCGTCGCCGAGGGCAAGGGGATCCTTGCCGCGGACGAGAGCACCGGCACGATCAAGAAGCGATTCGACTCGATCGGGATCGAGTCGACCGAGGAGAACCGCCGCGCCTACCGCGACATGCTCTTCACGACGCCCGGCGTCGAGGAGTACATCAGCGGCGTCATCCTCTACGACGAGACGATCCGCCAGAACGCCCTCGACGGGACGCCGTTCCCGCAGCTCCTCGAGTCGAAGGGCATCATCCCGGGGATCAAGGTCGACCTCGGCGCAAAGCCGCTCGCGCACGCCGAGGGCGAGACGGTGACGGAGGGGCTCGACGGGCTCCGCGGCCGGCTCGAGGAGTACTACGGCCTCGGCGCGCGCTTCGCGAAGTGGCGCGCGACGTACTCGATCACGGACACGCTCCCGAGCGACTACTGCATCTGGACGAACGCCCACGCGCTCGCCCGCTACGCGGCGCTCTGCCAGGAGGCCGGGATCGTCCCGATCGTCGAGCCGGAGGTGCTCCAGGACGGGACGCACACGATCGCGCGCAGCGAGCACGTCACGTCGCGCGTGCTCGACGCGCTCTACACGGAGCTGTTCGACCAGCGTGTCGACCTCCCCGGCACGCTCCTGAAGCCGAACATGGTGCTGTCCGGCTACTCGGCGTCGGAGCGCGCCGGCGTCGACGAGGTCGCGGAGTGGTCGCTGAAGGCGTACTACAAGCACGTGCCCGCGGCGGTGCCCGGGATCGTGTTCCTCTCCGGCGGCCAGTCGGACGAGGACGCGACGGCGCATCTCAACGCGATGAACGCGCGCGGCCCGCATCCGTGGGAGCTGTCGTTCTCGTACGGACGCGCGCTGCAGGCGCCGTCGCTCCACGCGTGGGCCGGCCGGCCGGAGAACGTCGAGGCGGGCCAGCGCGCGTACTACCACCGCGCGAAGATGAACGGCGCGGCGCGCACCGGGACGTACGCGCCCGCGATGGAGACCGTCCCGGTCTAGGTGTACTGAAAGCCGGTCAGTGCGGAGAGCTTCGCGAGCGACTGCTGCGCGACGACTCTCCGCACGGTGCCCGAGCGGGAGCGCATCACGATCGAGTCGGTGACGGCGCCGCCGGCGCTGTACTCGACGCCGCGGAGGAGCGCGCCGTGCGTGACGCCGGTCGCGGCGACGAAGACGTCCTCGCCGGAGACGAGGTCGTCGGTGTGGAGGACGCGCGCCGGGTCGAGCCCGGCGGCGAGGAGCGCCGCGCGCTCCTCGTCCGACCGCGGCCAGAGCCGTCCCTGGATCCCGCCGCCGACGCACTTCAGCGCCGCGGCGGAGATGACGCCCTCCGGCGTGCCGCCGATCCCGTAGAGCATGTCGACGCTCGTGCCGGGCTGCGCCGCGGCGATCGCGGGCGCGACGTCGCCGTCGCGGATCAGCCGGACGCGCGCGCCGGCCTCGCGCAGCTCGGCGATCAGCGCGTCGTGGCGCTCGCGCTCGAGCACGACGACGTCGACCTCGCGCACGGTCTTGCCGAGCGCCTCCGCGACGCGCGCGACGTTCTCCGACGGCGGCCGCTCGATGTCGATCGCGTCGATCGCGCCCGGGCCGACCGCGATCTTCTCCATGTAGAGCGCCGCGCCGGGGAAGAGCATCGTCCCGCGCTCCGCGACAGCGATCACGGAGATCGCGCCGGTCTGGCCGAGCGCCGTCAGCCGCGTGCCCTCGAGCGGGTCGACGGCGACGTCGACCTCCGGCCCCTCGCCGGTCCCGACCTGCTCGCCGTTGTAGAGCATCGGCGCCTCGTCCTTCTCGCCCTCGCCGATCACGACGACGCCGCGCATGCTCACGCTGTCGAGCACGAAGCGCATCGCGTCGACCGCGGCCTGGTCGGCGCTCTCCTTCTCGCCGCGGCCGATCCAGCGTGCGGCGGCCATCGCGCCGGCCTCCGTGACGCGGACGAGCTCCATCGCGATGTTCCGGTCGGGGGCTCTGCGCCCGGTCACATCCGCTCCGGGGCGTCGACTCCGACGAGGTCGAGCGACCGCGCGATCACGCCTCGCGTAGCCTGACAGAGAGCGAGCCGGAATGCCTGCTGCTCGCTCTCGAGCACACGGTGCTCGTGGTAGAAGCGATGGAAGTCGTCCGCGACCCGGATCGCGTAGGCCGGGATCGCCTGCGGGCCGCGCTTCTCCGCCGCGTCCGCCGCGACCGCCGGGAGCTCGAGCAGCCGCTTCACGAGCTCGCGCTCCTCCTCGGCGAGCGGCCCCGCGGGCGGCTCCGCCGACACCGTCGCCCCGTCCGCGTTCCGGAGGATCCCCGCGATCCGTGCGTGCGCGTACTGGACGTAGTAGACGGGGTTCTTCTGCGAGCGCTCGGCGGCGAGGTCGACGTCGATGTCGATCGTCTGGTCGGGGCCCCGGTTGACGAGGTACCAGCGCGCCGCGTCGACGCCGATGTCGTCCATGAAGTCGTCGAGGAAGACGACGTCGCCGCGCCGCTTCGACATCTTCGTCTGCTCGCCGCCCTTCGTCAGGTGGACGAGCTGGTAGATGAGCACCTCGACGCGCGACGGGTCGAAGCCGAGCATCGCGGCCGCCGCCTTCAGCCGCGCGACGTAGCCGTGGTGGTCGGCGCCGAGGACGTAGATCGCGACGTCGAAGCCGCGCCCGAACTTGTCGGCGACGTACGCGACGTCGGCGGCGAAGTAGAGGTACGAGCCGTCGGCCGCGCGGACGAGCGGGCGGTCCTTGTCGTCGCCGTGCTCGCTCGTGCGCGCCCAGAGCGTGCCCTCGGCCTCGTACGTGTCGAGCTTCGGGAGCAGCCCCGCGACGTGCTGCTCCATGTCGCTCTGGTTCGCCCACGTGTCGAAGTGGACCCGGAACCGCTCGAGCGACGCCTCGATCCGCGCCCGCATCGCGGCGACGGGGTCGCCGGGGTCCTTCGCGATGTCCGCGAGGTACGCGCCCTGGTAGCCGTCCGCAGGCGGCTCCTCCCCGCGCCGCACCGCGTCGACCGACTCGCGGAAGCGGTCCATCTGCGCGCCGGCGTCGTTGTAGTAGTACTCGCGCTCGACGTCGTGCCCCGCGAACGCGAGCAGGCGCGCGACGGAGTCGCCGTACGCGCCGTTGCGCGCCGACGCGACGGTGACGGGGCCCGTCGGGTTCGCGGACACCATCTCGACCTGGATCCGCTGCGGATCGGCGGGCGCGCCGGCGCCGAAGCCGTCGCCCGCGTCGAGCACCGCGGCGAGCGCGCCCGCGATCCACGTGTCGGAGAGGAACAGGTTGACGAAGCCCGGGCCCGCGATCTCGGTGCGCTCGACGCCGGGGAGCGCCGCCGCGGCGGCGGCGATCTCCTCCGCGATCGCGCGCGGCGGCTGGCGGCGGGCGCCGGCGAGCCGGAGCGCGGCGTTCGTCGCGTAGTCCCCGTGCGAGGGGTCGGTCGGGCGCTCGAGCTCGATCGACGCGCCGACGGCGGCGCCGAGGACGCCCGCGAGCTCGGTGACGGGGTCAGCCGGCAACGACGTCGCTCGTCGCGAACAGGTTCTCGAGCCGCGCGATCTCGTCCGGCGAGCCGACGCCGATGAGCACGTCGCCCGCATCGATCCGGACGTCCGGCTCGGGCGTCGTGTCGAACGTCCCGTCGGGCTTGCGGAGCGCGACGATGATCGCGCCCGTCTCGTGGCGCACCCGCAGCTCGCGGATCGTCTTCCCTGCGGGCGGCGACCCGGGCGCGATCTCGATCTCGGCGAGCTGGAGGTCCGGACCGGTCGCCGTCGTCACGACGTCGAGGAACTCGACGACCTGCGGCTTCAGGACGAGGTTCGCGATCGTCCGCCCGGCGCTCGCATACGGGAGCACGACGCGGTCGGCGCCCGCGAGGCGGAGCTTCTTCTCGGCCGCTTCGTCCGAGGCCCGGGCGACGATCGTCAGGTCGGGCCTCTGCGCGCGGGCCGAGAGCGTGATGTACAGGTTGTCGGCGTCGGAGTCGGACGAGACGACGAGGCCGCGCGCCCGGTCGAGCCCGGCCCGCAGCAGGTCGCCGTCCTCGGTGCCGGTGCCCTCGACCATCGAGTCGCCGCGCTGCGCAGCGGCCTGCCGCGCGACCTCGCTGAAGTCGAGGACGACGAACGGGACGCCGGCGGCCCTGAACTCGTCCGCCACCCGGCGGCCGACGCGGCCGTAGCCGCAGATGATGAAGTGGTCTCGCATGCGCTGGATCGTCCGTTCCCGCCGGCGTTCGGCGAGTGCGCCGGTGAACACGCCGCCGGCGATGGACTCGACGATAACCGCACCGGCGTACGCGATGATCGTCAGACCGGCGATCACGAGCAGGATCGAGAGCGCGCGGGCGGCGTCGTTCCGGGGCACCGAGTCGAGGCCGGTCAGCGTCCCGGTGACGACCGCGCGGTACAGGGACGCGAACCACGACTCGTGCAGGACGAGCTTGAACCCGATCGTCCCCACGACCAGCGTCGCGGCGACGGCGAAGCCGACGTAGAGGATCTGGCGGGGACGGCTGCGCGGGGTCACGCCCTTAAGTATCGTGGCCCCGTGGAGGACGACGACCTGACTCCCGAGCCGGAACCGGGCGAGCGCCGGCTCAACATCCATCTCGACCCGACGCAGATCGGCGGCGTCTACGCGAACTTCGCGAACATCACGTTCTCGCGCTACGAGTTCACGCTCACGTTCGCGCGGATCGAGCACGAGGTCGAGGAGGGCGACGTGCCCGGCGCGGTCGTCGCGCGCGTGAACGCGTCGCCGCGGTTCGTCGAGGAGCTGATCGCGGCGCTCCAGGACTCGTGGTCGAAGTACACGACCACCGAGGGGATCAGGAACCTCCCGGAGGCGCCGGACCGCTGAGCCCCCAACCCGGCGGATGAGCCTCGCGCCGTCGTATGCGGTCCTGTGCGCCCTGCAGGCGGCGCTCGTCGCGGCGCCGGGACGGACGGCGGGCCGCCGCGGCCGCGGCTGGGTCGGGATCGCGGTGCCGGCGGCGGCGCTCGCGTTCGGCGTCGCAGTGCTCGACCGCGCGTCGTGGGGGCCGCACGCGCTCACGCTCCTCGCGTCGATCGCGACGCCGCTGCTCGCGGCGGCGGCGGGCGCGATCGCCGGGCGGCGGCGCTGGTGGCTCTGGCCGCCGGCGACCCTCGTCCTCTGGCTCGCCGCGTGGCGGGCGCACGGGCTCGCGGCCGACGCGGCCGCGGTCCTGCTCGTCGCCGGCGCGTGCCTCGCGCTCGCGAACGCGGCCGCGCTCGTCGCGCCCGCGTGGTCGCTGCAGCTCGGCCTCCTCGCGCTCGCCGCGCTCGACGTCGTGCTCGTGTGGGGGACGCCGCAGGTCGAGCCCGCCTCGAAGGCGCTCCACGGCGTGACGCTCCCGACCGCCGCCGGCGCGACCGTGCCGCGCCTGCAGGACGCGACGTTCGGCTCCGCGACGATGGGCTGGCTCGACTTCCTCGCCCCCGCGCTCCTCGGCGTCGCGATCGCCCGCGCGGCGAAGCTCCGCGCCGCCGTCGTGACGGGGGTCGCGGCGGGCGCGTGGGGGCTGCTGCTCGTCGTCACGTCGACGGTGCCGGCGACGGTGCCGACGCTCGCCGGGCTCCTCGCCGCCCGTGCCCGCAGGCGGCACGAGTAGCGTTCCGGGCCGCATGCGCATCGCGGTCGTCTCCGACATCCACGCGAACCTCGCCGCGCTCGAGGCGGTCCTCGCCGAGATCGACGCGGAGTCGCCGGACGAGCTCTGGTGCCTCGGCGACCTCGTCGGCTACGGCCCGCGGCCGAGCGAGTGCACCGAGGCGATCGCGGCGCGCGCCGCGATCTGCCTCGCCGGGAACCACGACCTCGCGGTGATCGGGAAGCTCGACCTGCTCGAGTTCAGCGGCGAGGCCGGCGACGCCGCGCGGTGGACGCGCGGGGTGCTCACGGATGTGGCGCGCGACTACCTCGACGGGCTCGAGCCGGCCGGGAAGCGGGACGGCATCGCCCTCTTCCACGCGAGCGCCCGCGACCCGGTCTGGGAGTACGTCCTCTCCGACGACGTCGCCGAGGCGACGCTCGAGCTCGCGGGGACGCGGCTCGTCCTCGTCGGCCACAGTCATGCCGCGCTCCGGGTCGCGTTCCGGGACGACGGCTCGCTCGACGGCGGCCTCGCCCCGGCCGGGACCGAGGTCGACCTCGCCGGCGGCCGCGTCCTGCTCAACCCCGGCTCGGTCGGCCAGCCGCGCGACGGCGACCCGCGCGCCGCCTGGCTCCTCCTCGACACGGACGCGCAGGCGGCGGGCTTCCGCCGCGTCGCCTACGACATCGAGCGGACCCAGACGGAAATCAGAGCGGCCGGGCTGCCGGAGCTATTGGCGATCCGGCTGGCGGACGGGCTCTAGGGCGCGGTCTCGGCGGCCGGCGCGGGCTCGGCCTCAGCGTCGGCGTAGAAGACGATGCCCTCGCGCGCGAGCGCGACCTGCACGTCCTCACGAGCCTTGTAGATCCGCCACTTGACCGTGGCGAGCGTGACCTCGAGCGAGTCGGCGATCTCGGTGTACGAGAGCCCGACGATGTCCCGGAGGAGCAGCGCCATCTTGAGGTCGACGCTCAGGTTCCCGACCGCGCGCCAGACGGCGTCGATCGCCTCGAGCCGCTCGAACGGCGCGTCGAGCACCACAAGCTGCGGCGCGTCCTCGATGTCCATCACCGAGCGCGGCCGGCGCTCGGACGCGCGAAGCTCGTCGAGCACCCGGTTCTTCGTCACCTGGAAGAGCCAGGTCGTGAACTTCGACCGGAGCGAGAAGCGCGGCAGCCCCTGGTAGACGCGGAGGAAGACCTCCTGCGTCAGGTCCTCGGCGAGCGCCCGGTCGCCGACGAGGCGCAGCACGTAGTTGTAGACAGGCACCTGGTACGCGCGGACGATGATCGAGAACGCGCGCTCATCACCACGCTGGGCCTTCCGCAGGACGCCGAAGTCAGGCTGAGGCAGCGACAAGGTGCACCACTATAGCCGCGGTATCAGAAATCGCAGTAGCCTCAGCGAGGATTTACCAAATCTTGACCGGTCATATCGGATGGCGCCCGGACGCCGAGCAGGGCGAGGATCGTCGGGGCCAGGTCGGACAGCTCGCCGGGTCTCAATGTGAGTCCATTCGCGGTGCAAATCAAGGGCACCGGGTTCGTCGTGTGGGCGGTGTGCGGGCTCACGCCGTCGTCCTCGAGGAGCTTCTCGGCGTTCCCGTGGTCGGCTGTCACGAGGCAGACGCCCCCGGCCCGGGAGACCGCCTCGACGACCCGGCCGAGGCAGGCGTCCGTCGTCTCGACCGCCTCGATCACGGCCGGGATCACGCCGGTGTGGCCGACCATGTCGGGGTTCGCGAAGTTGAGGACTGCGAAGGCGTAGGCGCCGGTCCCGACCTCCTCGACGAAGCGGTCGGTGACCTCCACGGCCGACATCGACGGCTTGTGGTCGTAGCTCGGGACGTCCCGCGGCGACGGGACGAGGATGCGCGTCTCGCCCGGGAACTCCTCCTCCCGGCCGCCGTTGAAGAAGTACGTCACGTGGGCGTACTTCTCGGTCTCGGCGATGTGGAGCTGGCGGAGCCCTGCGTCGGCGAGCACCTCGGCCAGCACGTGGTCGACCGTCTGCTCGGGGAAGGCGACGGGGAACGTGAAGTCGTCGCGGTAGTGCGTCATCGTCGTCAGGTCGACGCCGAGGGCGCCGAGCCGCTCGGAGAGCTGGCGCGCCCGGTCGGGGCGGAAGTTGAAGAAGATCGCCGAGTCGACGGCCGGGTCGAGGCGCGGGCGGCCGTCGACGACGACCGGGACGATGAACTCGTCCGTCACGTCGGCGTCGTAGCTCGCCTGGACCGCCGCGACCGGGTCGGCCGCGTGCGGGCCCTTGCCCTCGACGATCGCCGCGAGCGCGAGCTCGGTGCGGTCCCAGCGCTTGTCGCGGTCCATCGCGTAGTAGCGCCCCGCGACGGTCGCGATCTTCTCCACGGGGAGCGTCGCGAGGTCGCGGACGGCGCTGTGCGGCGAGACGTCGCGGCCGTCGGTGAAGGCGTCGATCCAGACGCGGTCGTCCATCCCCTCGCGCCGGGCGAGCTCGAGCAGCGCGCGGAGGTGCTCGATGTGCGAGTGGACGCCGCCGGTGGAGACGAGCCCGAGCAGGTGCACGGCGCCGCCGCGGTCGCGCGCCCGCCGGAACGCGGAGACGAGCGCCTCGTTCTCGAAGAGGCTCCCGTCGCGGACGGCGCGGTTCACGCGCTGGAAGTCCTGGTCGAGGATGCGGCCGGAGCCGATCGTCAGGTGGCCGACCTCGGAGTTCCCCATCTGGCCCGCCGGGAGGCCGACCGCCTCGCCGGAGGCGACGAGCTGCGTATGCGGGTACTCGGCCCACAGCCGGTCGAAGACCGGCGTGTCTGCGAGCTCGACCGCGTTGCCGGGACCCGGCGGCGCGATCCCGTAGCCGTCGAGGATCACGAGTGCGACGAGCGGGAACGTCGTCATCGCGCCGCGGCGGCCGCGAGCGCGCAGATCGCGGCGAAGGTGTCGACGACGAGCGAGGCCCCGCCGACGAGCGCGCCGTCGACGTCGGGCTCGCGGAAGAGCTCCTCGACGTTCTCCGGCTTCGCGGAGCCGCCGTAGAGCACCGGCCGGTCGAGGACCGACTTCACGATCCGGTGCGCGTCCTGCGCGATCGCCGGCGTCGCGGTGCGGCCGGTGCCGATCGCCCACACCGGCTCGTACGCGATCAGGAGGTCGTCGTGCGGGCCGCAGGCCGCGGCGATCGCCCCGACCTGGACGCGGAGCACCGTCTCGGTCTCCCCCGCGTCGCGCTCCTCCTGCGTCTCGCCGACGCATGCGATCACCCGGAGGCCCGCGTCGAGCGCCGCCTTCGCGCGCCGCGCGACGCCCTCGTCGGTCTCGCCGAAGTACCGGCGCCGCTCCGAGTGGCCGACGATCGCGCCCGTCACGCCGAGCGCCTGGAGCATCGGCGGCGAGATCTCGCCGGTGAAGGCGCCCTCGTTCTCCCAGTGGACGTTCTGCGCGAACGTCGTCAGCCCGGCCTCGACGCACGCGGCGAGCCGCGTGTACGGCGGGCAGACGATCGCCTCGACGCTGTCGAGGGCCGCGAGCTTCGCGGCGAGCGCGCCCGGGTCGGGGCCCGGGTACATCTTCCAGTTGCCGGCGACGATCACGCCGGCGACCCGACGGACGACGGGATCGCGGCGACGCCGGGCAGCTCGCGCCCTTCGAGCAGCTCGAGGCTCGCGCCGCCTCCGGTCGAGACCCAGCTGATCTTCTCGGCGAGCCCGAGCTCGTTCAGCGCGCGGACGGAGTCGGCGCCGCCGACGACGGAGAACGCGCCGGTGTTCGACGCGACCGCCTCGGCGACGGCCTTCGTCCCCTCGGCGAACCGCGGCCACTCGAAGACGCCCATCGGCCCGTTCCAGAAGATCGTCTTCGCCGCGGCGATCCGCGCCGCGAAGGCGCGCCGCGTCTCGGGACCGATGTCGAGCCCGAGCCAGCCGTCCGGGAGCCCGTCGTACGGGAACTCGGCCGACTCGGCGTCCTCCGCGAACTCGGCCGCGCCGACGACGTCGACCGGCAGGTCGACCGGGAAGTCGAGCGGGTTCTCGTCGCGCACCTCCTCGGCCATCTTCCCACCGATCAGCACGGCGTCGGCGCGGCCGCCGAGATGCTTCAGCACGCCGAGCTTGTCCTCGACCTTCGCCCCGCCGGAGATCAGGACGAACGGCCGCTCGACCTCGCCGAGCAGCTTCGAGAGGTTCTCGAGCTCGGCCTCGAGCAACAGGCCGGCGTACGCGGGCAGAAGCCGCGCGACGCCCTCGGTCGACGCGTGCGCCCGGTGCGCCGACCCGAACGCGTCGTTCACGTAGACGTCACAGCCCTCGGCGAGCTCGCGCGCGAACGCGGGGTCGTTCGCCGTCTCGCCGGGGTTGAAGCGCGTGTTCTCGAGCAGGTGGACCCGCGTATCGGGCAGCAGCTGGAGCAGCCGCTCCTTCACGGGCCGCATCGCGTAGCGCTCGCGGTCCTCCTCGGTCTTCGGGCGGCCGAGGTGCGAGCAGACGCGGACGTCGATCGCGCCGTTGTCGAGGATGTACCGGAGCGTCGGCAGCGACGCCCGGATGCGGGTGTCGTCGGCGACGCGGCCGTCCTTCAGCGGCACGTTGAGATCGGCCCGGACCAGCACCGTCTTCCCCACGACGTCGGCGTCGCGGACGGAACGCGGCATGCGCATCGGTCGCCCTCCTTACGCCGCGACGGCGGCGGGCAGCGTCTCGGCGATCTTCTCCACGAGGTCGACGAGCCGGCAGCTGTAGCCCCACTCGTTGTCGTACCAGCTGAAGACCTTCACGAGGTTGCCGTTCACCATCGTCAGATCGCTGTCGAAGATCGACGAGTACGGCGAGTGGACGATGTCGGTCGACACGATGGGCTCGTCCGTGTACTGGAGGATGCCCTCGAGGTCGCCGGTGTCCGCCTTCGAGCGGAACAGCTCGTTCACGCCGTCCGCGCTCGTCTCGCGCGCCACCTGGACGACGAGGTCGACGATCGAGCCGGTCGGGACCGGCGCGCGCATCGACATCCCGTCGACCTTTCCCTTGAGGTCGGGGAGCACGATCCCGATCGCACGGGCGGCGCCCGTCGAGGTCGGGATCAGGTTGATCGCCGCCGCGCGGGCGCGCCGCAGGTCCTTGTGCGGCAGGTCGAGCGTGCGCTGGTCGTTCGTGTACGCGTGGATCGTCGTCATGAACCCGCGCTCGATCGTGTACGCCTCGTGCAGGATCTTCGCGACCGGGGCGATGCAGTTCGTCGTGCACGACGCGTTGGAGATGATGTTGTGGTGCTCCGGGTCGTACTCGCGGTCGTTGACGCCGAGCACGAGCGTGATGTCGGGATCGGTCGCCGGCGCGGAGATGACGACCTTCTTCGCGCCCGCGTCGAGATGCTTCTGCGCGGCGTCGCGCTTCGTGAAGTGGCCGGTCGACTCGATCGCGATGTCGACGCCGAGCTCGCCCCACGGGAGATCCGCGGGGTCCTTCTCGGAGATGAACTTGATCTCGTTCCCGTTCACCTTGATCCAGCCGTCGCCGGCCTCGACCGGCACGCCCAGCGGCCCGAGCACCGAGTCGTGCTTCAGCAGGTGCGCCATCGTCTTCGTGTCGCCGATGTCGTTCGCCGCGACGACCTCGAAGTCGCCGCCGCGCTCCAGCTGGGCGCGCAGGAAGTTGCGCCCGATCCTCCCGAATCCGTTGATCCCGACCCTGGTTGCCATCGTCTCGAGCCTTTCGTTCGTGTGAGTTCGCACCTTCGAGTCTAGCCAGGCGCCGGAGGGCGGAAATCGGGACAACTCCGTACGTTGCACGGGTTTTCCCGGCCGGCGCAGGCCGCAGGGCGGGCCGGAGGGGAAGCTCCGAGGACGACCCTCCCCTCCGGTTCAACCACACCCGAGACCGTGGCGACGGACGGGGTCTGAATCCGCCGCCGGACGAGCGCGGACCCGCCGAGGCGAGTATGACTCAGTCCTCACGAAGTCCGCTAGGCGACTTGCAAGTGGTATCGCGCGCTCACTGCTCCGCGAGCGCCTGGAGGCGGCGCAGGCGGCGGTACGCGGCGGCCTTCGTCGCCGGCGGCCTGCAGCGGCCCGCGAGCTCGGCGATCGAGAGCGTCGGGTGGCGGATGCGGAGCTGCGCGAGCTCCTGCAGGTCGGGCGGAAGCGTGTCGAGCACGCCGTCCGCCTCGAGCCGGCGGACCGCCGCGAGCTGCGCGTGCGCGGCGCGGCTCGTGCGGACGAGGTTCGCGTGGTCCGCGTTCGCGAGCCGGTTCGCGTCGGCCTTCGACGCGGCGACGATCGAGCGCTCCTCGAGGACGAGCACGACGTCGACCGCGCCGGCCGCGACGAGGACGTCGGCGATCGTCTCCGCCCCCTTCGCGTACGCGACGGCGTGGCGGCCGCGGTCGAGGACGCCGAGGTGCGCGCCCTCGCGCTCCGCGACGTCGGCGAGGAAGCGCGCGCCCTCGATCTCGGCGGTGCGGATCTCGAGGTGCGGGTCGCGCGGGCCGCTCAGCGAGCCCGCGCCGAGGATCGCGCCGCGGAGGTACGAGCGGCGGCAGCAGTGCTTCGCGAGCACGCGCTTCGGCGGGTGGTCGACCGGGCGGTGGGACGCGTCGAGGACGCCGGCCCGGCGAAGCGCGTCGTACGCCTTCGGCGTCCCCTCGACGTGGAGCTGGTAGCGCGTCGCCTTGTCGAAGGCGGCGCGCTGGTACGTGCGGATCTCGGACTCGACGTCGAACGCGCGGAGGAGCGCGAACGCGCGGCGCGCGACGGCGCCGCTCGCGAGGTCGAGGTGGACCGCGACGTTGCCGCGGCCGCGGAGGTGCGCGCTGCCGGCGACGTGGAACAGGCCGGAGAGCTCGGCGAGCCGGTCGCAGTCGGCGTCGGGCGCGATCTGCGCGAGCTCGTCGCGGAGGTCCTCGCTAAGCACCGGTGTACCCCTCGAGCCGGAGGAGACGGGTCTTGTAGGCGAGCCCGTGCGAGCCGTACGAGCCGAGCCCGTTCGACGCGACGACGCGGTGGCACGGGACGAAGAGCCCGAGCCGGTTGCGCGCGCAGAAGCTCCCGGCTGCCCGCGCGGCGCCGGGCGCGCCGGCGAGCGCCGCGAGCTCGCCGTAGGTGACGACCTCGCCGCGGGGGATCTTCCGCAGCTCGCGCGCGCACGCCTCGAGGAACGGCGTCTCGTACTCGAGGTCGAGTGGGACGTCGGCGAACGACACGGCGTTCCCGTCGAAGTACCGCTGCAGCCGCCGGACGAGATCTGGCACGAAGTCTCCAGCCTCGCGTGCGCTTTCGCGTGGCACGCTCTTCCTTGCCTTCCCCGGGTGGGTGGGGGTTAGGGATGGTGACGGGGAACCGCTCCGTCCCGGCTCCTCCCCGGTGCCCGGCTTGCGCGGCCGGGGGAGGTCGTGCCAGACGACGCGGCCGTCGGCGACCCACAGCTCGCCCACGCCCCAGCCGTCGGCCTCGTAGGGCACGTGCGTCACGGCCATGGCCCTCATCCTAGAATCGACCGCATGAGCACCCACGCGATCTTCCGTGCGCCCGAGCCGTACAACGAGCCCGTCCGTTCCTACGCGCCCGGCACGCCCGAGCGCGACGAGCTGCGCGGCCGCCTCCGCGAGCTCGAGTCGCAGCAGCTCGACATCCCGCTCGTGATCGGCGGCGAGGAGGTTCGCACCGGCGACACGTTCGACGCGGTCGAGCCGCACAACCGCTCGCACGTCCTCGCGAGCGTCCACAAGGGCGGCGCGCCCGAGGTCGAGCGCGCGATCGCCGCCGCCCGCGACGCGTGGCACGACTGGTCGCGCACGCCGTGGGAGGAGCGCGCCGCAGTCATCCTCCGTGCGTCCGAGCTCCTCGCCGGCCCGTGGCGCTCGACGCTGAACGCGGCGACGATGCTCGGCCAGTCGAAGACCGCGCACCAGGCGGAGATCGACGCTGCCTGCGAGCTCGTCGACTTCTGGCGCTTCAACGTCGAATACATGACGCGCATCTACGCCGAGCAGCCGGTCTCGTCGCCCGGCGTCTGGAACCGAATCGAGTACCGGCCGCTCGAGGGCTTCGTCTTCGCCGTCACGCCGTTCAACTTCACGGCGATCGGCGGCAACCTCCCCACGTCGGCCGCACTGATGGGGAACACCGTCGTCTGGAAGCCCGCGTCGACCGCCGCGTACTCGGCGTGGTGGCTGATGAAGCTGTACGAGGAGGCCGGCCTCCCGCCGGGCGTGATCAACCTCGTCTACGGATCGGGCGCGGCGATCGGCGACCCGGCGCTCGCGAGCCCGGAGCTCGCCGGCATCCACTTCACGGGCTCGACGGACGTCTTCAACGGGATGTGGAGCACCGTCGCGTCGAACCTCGGCCGCTACCGCAACTATCCGCGCATCGTCGGCGAGACCGGCGGCAAGGACTTCATCGTCGCGCACCGGTCCGCCGACGTCGACGAGGTCGCGACGGCGATCGTCCGCGGCTCGTTCGAGTACCAGGGGCAGAAGTGCTCCGCCGCGTCGCGCGTCTTCGCGCCGTCGAATCTGTGGCCGGAACTGCGCGAGCGGCTCGTCGCCGAGGTCGAGACGCTGCGCATGGGCGACGTCTCGGACTTCTCGAACTTCATGGGCGCCGTGATCGACGGCGGCTCGTTCGCGACGCAGAGGGCGGCGATCGAGGAGGCGCGCGCGTCGAACGGCACCGCGTCGGTGCTCGTCGGCGGCGGCACGGACGACTCGGAGGGATTCTTCGTCGAGCCGACCGTGATCGAGACGACCGACCCCGGGTTCCGGACGATGCGCGAGGAACTGTTCGGGCCTGTCGTCACGGCGTTCGTCTACGACGAGAAGCGCTACGACGACACGCTCGACCTGATCGACCGCGGCGCGCCGTACGGGCTCACCGGAGCCGTGTTCGCACGCGACCGTTCGGCGGTCGAGACCGCGGCCGAGAAGCTCCGCTACGCGGCGGGCAACTTCTACGTCAACGACAAGCCGACCGGCGCGGTCGTCGGCCAGCAGCCGTTCGGCGGCGCGCGCGCGTCCGGGACGAACGACAAGGCCGGCTCGATGTGGAACCTGATCCGCTGGGTCTCGCCGCGCACGCTGAAGGAGACGTTCGTGCCGCCCACCGACTACCGCTACCCGTTCCTCGATCCGGACCAGGGCTGACCGTGTCGCAACACGGGGCAACTGCCGTTGACGGTCGCGAGACCGCGCTCTCGCGGCCGTCACGCTCTGTCGGCCACGAGTCCTCAAGAAGGGGGCACACGGGGGAAACATGGTTTCCCCCGTGCTTCGGCTACCGCTACCCGTTCCTCGATCCGGACCAGGGCTGAGAGCCGCCGTCGTCAGCGGCGCGAGCCGGCGCACCGGGATCGCGGCCGAGGTCGCGCTCGCGCTCGCGCGCGACGGCTGGGACGTCCTGACGACGGGGCTGCCTGACGACGGTGCCGCGGCGGTCGTCGACGAGCTCCGCGCGACCGGCGTGCGCGCCGCGTTCCACCCGGACGATCTCGCCGACCCGGCGTCCGCGGCGCGCGTGCTCGACGCGGCGGAGCGCGAGGTCGGCGCGCCGAGCGCGCTCGTCTCGTGCCACGCCCGCTCCGAGCTCGGCGGCCTGCTCGAGACCGACGCCGAGCAGCTCGACGCGCACCTCGCCGCGAACGCGCGCGGGACGCTGCTGCTGATGCAGGAGCTCGTCCGCCGTCTCGACGGGCGGCCCGGCCGGATCGTCGTCTACGTCAGCGGCCCGCCGCTCCGCGGCGAGATCGCCTACGCCGCGTCGAAGGGCGCGCTCGAGTGGAGCGTGCTCTCGGCGGCGGCGGAGCTGCGCGACCGCGGCGTCACGGTGAACGCGATCGACCCGGGCCCGACGGACACCGGCTGGATGACGGAGCCGATCCCCGGCGCCGGCGCGCCCGCCGACTCGGCGCCGCTCGTCGCGTTCCTCTGCTCCGACGCGGCGGCGCGGATCACGGGGCAGACGTTCCGGGTCGACGGCGGCCTGTCACTCGCGCGACGCTGACGACGCCGCGCTCCGCGAGCACGATCCCGAGAGCGCACACGAGCACCGGCAGCGCGAGGCAGATCCCGGCGACGCGCACGCCGAACGCCTCCGCGATCGCGCCGTCGACGAGCGACGCGAAGGGGCGCAGACCGAGGAACGCGACGCTCCACAGCGCCATCATCCGGCCACGCTGGTGCTCCTCGACGCCGAGCTGGAGCCGGCTCGTCGCCGACGTGTTCGACGACAGGTAGCCGAAGCCCGCGACGACGAGAAGGCCGAGCGCGACCCCGAACTCCCGCACGAGGCAGAACGCGACGAGCCCGAGCCCCATCAGCGCGAGCGTCTGCGCCATCCGCCGCCACGGCCCGACGACGCGACCCGCGATCAGGAACGCCGCGCCCACCGCACCAGCGCCGAACGCGCCGACGATGAAGCCCGAGTACACGTCCGGCTTCCCGAACGCATGCGCGAAGGCCGGCGACTCCGTGTTGATCGGGTCCGAGGCGAAGCCGACGGCCGCGACGATGAGCAGCGACGCGAGCAGCCCCGGCCGCGCACGAACGAGTCGCAGGCTCTCGCGCAGCTGCGTCCTGCCGCGGCCGACGAGCTCGCGCGCCGCCGGCTGCACGACGAACGCGCCGACGACGAGCGCGAGATAGGAGAGCGAGTTGATCGCGAACGCGGCGGCGATCCCGAGCTCCTGGATCACGACGCCGGCGAGGACGGGACCGATCGCGCGCGCGAGGTTGTACGTCATCGAGTTCAGGGCGACCGCGGAGCCGAGCTCCTCGCGCGGCACGAGCCCGCCGATCAGCGAGAACGCGGCCGGCGTCGCGAACGCGGAGACGACGCCGAGCCCGAGCGCGAACACCATCACGGTCCACACCTGCGCGAGACCGGCCCACGTCAGGGCCGCGAGCGTCCCCGTCAGCGCGACGGCGGCGAGCTGCGTGACGATGAGCAGGCGACGCCGGTCGAAGCGGTCGGCCGCGCTCCCGGTCCACGGGACGAGCACGAGCACGGGAATGAAGTTCGAGAACGCGAGCACGCCGAGCAGGAGCGGCGAGTGCGTCTCCCGGTAGACGAAGATCCCCGCCGCGAGATTCTGGAACCACGTCCCCGTCGCGGACGCCGCATTGCCGAAGAAGAACGGCCCGAAGTTGCGGTGGCCGATCAGACGCAGCGCCGCGCGTGGGCCGGTTGCCGGCCGCGGCTCTACGCCCGTCCCGCCTTGTGCAGCTGCGCGTAGATCCGCCGCGCCGTCGCAGGCGGCAGGCCCGGCACGCCCTCCAGCTCCTCCGGCGTCGCGGCGAGCATCTCGTCGACCGAGCCGAAGTGCTGGAGCAGCGCGCGCCGCCGCGCCGGGCCGACGCCCTGGAGGTCGTCGAAGATCGACGAGAACCCGCGCGCGTCCCGGCGCTGCCGGTGGAACCCGATCGCGAAGCGGTGCGCCTCGTCGCGGATCCGCTGCAGCAGTTGCAGCCCTGCCGAATGGCGCGACAGGACGATCGGCTCGGGCTGCCCCGGGAGGAACACCTCCTCGATCCGCTTTGCGAGCGCGATCACCGCGACGCGCGGCAGGTCGTACGCCTTCATCGCGTCGAGCGCCGCCGCGAGCTGGCCCTTGCCGCCGTCGATGACGACGAGGTTCGGCGCCGTCGCGAACGACGCGTCGTGCGTCTCCCCCGTTCCGTCCGACAGTCGCGCGAACCGGCGCGAGACCATCTCCGCCATCGCGGCGAAGTCGTCCATCCCCTCCTGGTCGCGGATGCCGAACTTGCGGTAGTCCGACTTCTTCGGCTGCGCGTCCTGGAACACGACCATCGAGCCGACGTTGTCCTGCCCCATCGCGGTCGAGATGTCGAAGCACTCGATCCGGATCGGGAGCGACTCGAGGTTCAGCGCCTCGCGCAGCTCCTCCAAGGCCTCGATCCGGCGCAGCCGCTTCTGCTCCGTCTGCGCCTGCTCGGTGACGAGCGCGTGGCGCGCGTTCTCGTCGGCGAGCTGCTGGAGCCGCCGCTTCTCGCCGCGCTCGGCGACGCGGATCTCGACGCGCGCGCCGCGCTTCTCCGTCAACAGCTCCGCGAGCGCCGACAGGTCGCCGGAGTCGTTCGGGACGATGATCTGCGGCGGGACGCTCGGCGCGCTGCCGTAGTACTCGAGCCCGAACGACTCGAGGATCGTCGTCACGTCCTGGCCCGCGACGTTCTCGAGATGGAACGAGTGCCGGTCGACCATCTTGCCGCCGCGGAGCGGGAAGATCTGGACGGTCGCGCGGTCGCCGTCGGCCGCGAAGCCGACGATGTCCGCGGTGCCGACCGACTGCCGGTCGGCGGACTGCCGCTCGACGAGGTGCTGCACGGCGAACAGCCGGTTGCGGTAGCGCGCCGCGTCCTCGTAGCGCTCGTCGGCCGCCGCGTCGTGCATCTTCCGCTCGAGCTCGCGCTGGATCGGCTTCGTCTCGCCGGAGAGGAACTCGATCACCGAGTCGACGATCGCGCCGTAGTCCTCCTTCGACACGTAGCCGACGCACGGTGCCAGGCACCGGTCGATGTGGTAGTCGAGGCACGGGATCCCGGAGTGCCGCCCCGGCTTCGGCCCCTCGCACGGCCGGTACGGAAAGACCCGGTTCAGCACGTCGAGCGTCTCGCGCACCTTCTTCGCGTTCGCGTACGGCCCGAAGTAGACGACGCCCGGCCGGTGCCGCTCCCGCGTGAACATGACGCGCGGGAACTCGTCCTCGACCGTCACGGCGATATACGGGAACGACTTGTCGTCGCGAAGGCGGACGTTGAACGGCGGCCGGTGGCGCTTCACGAGGTTCTGCTCGAGGTGAAGCGCCTCGACCTCGGAGCCGGTGACGATCACCTCGATGTCGGCGACCCGGCCGGGCAGCGACGCGATCTGGGCCCGTCCGTCCCCCGTCCTCTGGAAGTACGACCGGACGCGCGACCGGAGCGTCTTCGCCTTCCCGACGTAGAGGAGGTCGCCCGCGTCGTCGCGGAAGAGGTAGACGCCGGGCTTCGCCGGAAGCGCCTTCAGCTGCTGTTCGACCCTGTCCGCCACGGCCACGGCTACCGTAGCCGAGCGCATGTCGTTGACGAGACGCACGCTCCTCGCCGTTGCGGCCGCGCTCGTCGTCGCCCCCGCGGCGCACGCCGGCGGCCCGGGCCTCGTCGTGGGCGCGACCGAGGACGCCGTGCGCTCCTCGAGCCTCGTCGAGACGAAGGCGCAGATGGATCTCGCGCGGCTGGCCGGGTTCAAGGCGGTCCGGATCACGACGATCTGGAAGCCCGGCGCGGACGCGGTCTCCCCCGCGGAGACGACAGTCCTGCGCAACGTCGCCGCCGCGGCGAAGCTCGACGGGCTCACCGTCCTCACGACGGTCATGAACTTCGGCAGCGCGACGACGCCCCTCAGCGCCCAGGACCAGTCCGACTTCGCGTCGTACGCCGCGTCCGTCGTCACGGCCGTGCCGCAGCTGACGCAGATCACCGTCGGCAACGAGCCGAACCTGAACCGCTACTGGCTGCCGCAGTTCAACGCCGACGGGAGCGACGCCGCCGCACCGGCGTACGAGAGCCTCCTCGCGAAGACGTACGACGCGCTGAAGGCGGCGAGCCCGGACGTCGAGGTGATCGGGGGCGCCGTCTCGCCGCGCGGGAGCGACAACCCGGCGCTGAGCGGCCGCCCGACGCACTCGCCGACCGGCTTCATCACGGACATGGGCGCTGCGTACAGGGCGAGCGGCCGGACGACGCCGATCATGGACGCGCTCGCGCTCCACCCGTACGAGGACGACTCGAGCGTCGCACCGTTCCTGGGAGCACATCCCAAGTCGACGACGATCGCGCTCGCCGACTACGGGAAGCTCGTCGCGCTCCTCGGCGCGACGTTCGACGGAACCGGCCAGCCCGGCTCGTCGCTCCCGATCGTCTACGACGAGTTCGGCGTCGAGTCGCAGATCCCGTCGTCGAAGCAGGACGCGTACACCGGCACGGAGCCCGCGACGACGAAGCCGGTCCCGGAGCAGACGCAGGCCGACTACTACCGCCAGGCGATCCAGCTCGCGTTCTGCCAGCCGACCGTCCAGGGGCTCTACCTCTTCCACGTCGTCGACGAGAAGGCGCTCGCCGGCTGGCAGTCCGGCCTGTACTACGCCGACGACACGCCGAAGTCGAGCCTGCCGGCGGTGCGCGAGTCGATCGACCAGTCGCGCCGCGGCGTCGTCGCGCGCTGCCCGGGGATGAAGCTCGCGGTCCATCCCACCGTCGCGCAGCGCGGCACCGCGCTCTCGCTCACGTGCGACCTCGACTGCAGCTACGTCGCGCAGCTCTACCGGCTGCCGGGGAAGCTCCTCGCGACGCGCCGCGGGATCGCCGTCGGCGGGCGCGCGACGGGCCTCCGGGTTCGCGTGCCCTCGAAGGACGCCCGCTACCGGCTCCGGCTCTCCGCCGTCGCCCGGGTCAACCCCGGCAAGACGGCTCTGAAGCTCGTCCCCGTCGCTCCCGGCTAGCATCTGGAGCATGGAAGGGCAGTACGTCGCGTACACGTTCTACCGGGTCGACCCGGCGTGGCGGCGGCTGCCGGTCGAGGAGCGCCAGGCCGGCAAGGACGCGTTCGCCGAGGTGATCGAGGACTTCGCCGACCGGTTCGACCATCTGCGCCCGTACACGACGACCGGCGTCCGGCCCGAGGCCGACTTCTTCCTCTGGAAGATCTGCCAGAGCTTCGAGACGCTGAACGAGCTCGGCGCCGCGCTGAACGGGACGCCGCTCGCGGGCTGGCTCGAGACGCCGCACTCGTACCTCGGGACGACGAAGGCGTCGCAGTACACGAGCGCGACGCGGCCGCGGAAGGTCGTGCCGAAGAACCTCCCGTACCTCGTCGTCTACCCGTTCGTGAAGGTGCGGCCGTGGTACTTCCTCCCGGAGGAGGAGCGCCAGGCCGCGATGACCGAGCACATGGTGATCGGCCGCGAGGAGTTCCCCGGGATCAAGAACCACACGACGTACTCCTTCGGGCTCGACGACCAGGAGTTCATGCCGGCGTTCGAGTGCGAGGAGCCGGCCGACTTCATGCACCTGATGCTCCGCCTCCGCGAGAGCGAGGCGTCGCGCTGGACCGAGCGCGACACGCCGATCTTCGTCGGCCGGCACGTGCCGATCCGCGAGGCGCTCGCCGCCCTCGACGGCGCGTCGTCGCGCGTCGAGCTCTAGCCGTCTACGAGTAGCTGTGCTGGTCGCGCCAGACGCGCCACATGGCGAAGCCGCAGCACGCGAGCACCGCCACGAACGCGATCACCTCGAGCCCCTGGGCGCCGCCGTACCAGTTGACGGCGAGGTCGGCGACGGCGAGCGCCGCCGCGCCGTAGAAGACGACCCGCGCCCGCGTCGGCCACTCGGCGATCTCGCCGCGCCGCTCGCGCCACATGAGGTAGATGAAGAACGCGATCGCGAGCAGGAACGCGATCCGCGCCACGACGAGCAGCGCCGCAAGCGTCGTCTCGAGCTGGAGCACGACGATGAGCACGACGACCAGCGCGATGATCAGAAATCCGCGCAGCGTCGGGTTCATCCGCGAGAAGAAGCTCATGTCCCGGTCATGTAGGCGCGCACGGCGAGCAGTCCCGCAACCAGGGTAGCGCCGGCGAACCAGGCGAGCCGCCGCCGGCGCTCGGAGGGCGCGTACATCCAGGGCGAGAGCGCCGCGAGCAGGGCGAGGGAGCCGTAGACGTAGTGGAGCCGGTCGGGCGCACGGCGGTGCTCCGAGAGCAGGAGCAGCCCGAGCCCGACCTGCGCGACGAGGAGCGTCTGGGCGAGCGCGAGCAGGTGCGTGACGATCCCGCGCACCTCGCGCCGCCGGTAGTAGGCGACCCCGCCCGCGATCGCCGCCGCCCAGGTGACCGCGATCACGAGGAATGCATTCGCGTGGTGCAGCGTTAGCATCCGCGGCACCCTATCCCGAGGAGACTCCCGTGATCGAAGAAGGCAAGCCCGCTCCCGACTTCGAATTGACGAGCGACAGCGGCGAGACCGTGAAACTCTCGGCCCTCCGCGGCAAGCCCGTCGTCCTCTACTTCTATCCCAAGGACGACACGCCGGGCTGCACGAAGCAGGCCTGCGGGATCCGGGACGCGTACGGCGAGTTCGAGCGCGCCGGCGCGGTCGTCCTCGGCGTCTCCCCCGACGACGAGCGCTCCCACGTGAAGTTCAAGGAGAAGTACGGGCTCCCGTTCACGCTCCTCGCCGACCCCGACCACACGGTCGCCGAGACGTACGGCGTCTGGGGCGAGAAGAAGTACCTGGGCAAGACGTTCCTCGGCGTGAAGCGGTCGACGTTCGTGATCGGCGCCGACGGCACCGTGACGAAGGTGATGCACGACGTGAAGCCGGCGAACCATGCCGACGACGTGCTCGCCGCGCTCGGCGCGTAGGCCCGCGTCCTAAATCCCCCGTCCGGGGGAGAGGCCGTACCGCGTTCGGGGGGTGCCCCGCTGCAACCCCCGAGAGAGGATCGCCAGAAGGGCGGCTAATGCAACTCCTTCTCAGCGATCCGGCGTACACCGACCGCTTGGCCTCGTTTCTGCGAAGCCTCGGCCAGCGGCCGCACGTGACCGGACCGAACAACCTCGAGCTCGACCCCGTCGAAGACGACGAGGAGCGCGTCGAGCTCGAGATCTACCTGCGGGTCTGGCGCGTCCTGTACCCCGACGCCAACGTCGAGGTGACGGAGGCCGACTCCTAAAGCGTCGCTTACGCCGCGTTCGGGAGGTCGTCGTCCGCGGGGCGGGCGAGCTCCTCGAGCCGGCTGCGGACGCCGTCGATGACGGCGTCGCACTCCCGAAGCTCGTCGGCGGTCGCGCCGTGTGCGGCGAGCACCTCGCGGACGAAGATCAGGTCTGCGAGATGACCGCGCTCCGCGTCGATCTCGTCCTGCGCCTCGACCAGCTTGACGACCGCGGTCGCCTTGATGCCGCTCATGTCAGCTCCTTGTTGGGATCGGTTCATCTTGGCGGAGAGCATCGTTTCCGGCTCTGAGACGACGCTAAGAGCGGTGTACGGACTTCGTAAGCCTTGTGCGTGTTTTCTGGGTACGCGGCGTCTTCACTGGAGATGCGCCGCCGTCGGTTGCTCCTCCCCCTTCTGGGTGCGCTCGTGCTCGCCGCCCCGGCGTCCGCGGCGCTGCCGCCGCGGCCGCACGGCTGGCCCGCAACGCTTCAGATCGGGCTCGCCGACTCCCCGGGCGGCGCGGCGGCGCTCCGGGCCTCCGCCCCGTTCGGCTTCCGCTACCAGTACCTCGCCGGCGGCGTGAACACCGGCCACGGCTGGTCGACGTGGAACCCGAACGGGACGTTCGCGTCGATGTACGTCCAGGACTCGTGGGCTCACCACGTGATCCCGGTCCTCTCCTATTACATGCTCCTCCAGTCGACCCCGAGCGCCGGCGGCGAGGCGCAGACCGACCTCGCGCATCTCAGCGACCCGAACGTGATGAGCGCGTACTGGAACGACGTGCGTCTCCTCTTCCAGCGCGTCCGCGGCACGAAACCGGTCGTCGTCCACGTCGAGCCCGACCTCTGGGGCTACCTCGAGCAGGCGAACGACGTCGCGCTCGCGTCGGCGTTCGCGAAGCAGTGGGTCGCGCTGCGGAACCAGCTCGCGCCGAACGTGATCCTCGCGTACCACATGAGCGGCTGGGGCACGAAGCACGACATCGTCTACGAGAAGCCGAGCGACGCGACGGTTCGCGCGTACGCGACGCAGTCGGCCGCGTTCTACAACGCGCTCGGCGCGCGCTTCGACGTCGCGTTCGAGGACTTCTCGGACCGCGACGCCGGCTTCTACGAGAAGCAGCAGGGGAACGCGAACACGTGGTTCAAGCCGGCCGACTTCCACCGGCACCTGCTCTACGGCGCGACGTTCGTGAAGCTGACCGGCCTGCGGATGGTCGCGTGGCAGATCCCGCTCGGGAACACGCTGATGGCGGCGATGAACGACACGTGGGGCCACTATCAGGACAACCGCGTCCAGTGGCTGCTCGGGACGGGCGCGCGGGCGCATCTGCAGGCGTACGTGAACGCGGGCTACGTCGGCTTCCTCTTCGGCGGCGGCGCCGACGGCACGACCTGCGCGTGCGACGCGCAGCACGACGGCGTGACGAACCCGGCGCCGATCGACGGGAACACGCGGCCGTCGCTCTCCGCCGACGACGACGGCGGCTACTTCCGGGCGCAGGTGAAGGCGTACTACAAGGCCGGCGCGCTGAAGCTCCCGTAGCACGACGGTGCCAGGCACCGTCGTGTTTTCCACCGTGTCCACAGAATCCACAGCGGGTGGAAACGTGCCCGCGGGAGGCGGATACTCGACGCGACCTCGGCTTCCCCTCTCCCCCGGGGAA
>DATJOZ010000145.1:0-5232 GCA_035506655.1 Gaiellaceae bacterium | reverse complement strand
TGCTGCGCGGGCTGGGCCTGAGCGAGGCGTGGGCGTATGTTCGAGGCCTCAATTGAGCACGCCGCGCGCCATCGTCACCGGCATCGCCGGCCAGGACGGCTCGTATCTCGCAGAGCTGCTGCTCGACCGCGGCTACGAGGTCGTCGGGATCGTCCGCACGTCACCGGACGACCGGTACGCGAACCTCGACGCGGTGCGCGACCGCGTCGAGCTCGTGCAGGCGAACCTCCTCGACCGCGATGCGCTGTCGCGCGTGCTCCGCGAGCACGCGCCGCGCGAGATCTACAACTTCGCGTCGCCGTCGTTCGTGCCGATCTCGTGGGAGCAGCCCGTCGTGACGGCGGAGTTCGCGGCCGTCGGCGTCACATCGCTCCTCGAGGCGGTCCGCGCCGTCGATCCCACGGTGCGCGTCTACCAGGCGTCGTCGAGCGAGATCTTCGGCGAGCCGTCGGAGGTGCCGCAGACCGAGTCGACGCCGCTCTCGCCGGTGACGCCGTACGGCGTCGCGAAGGCGTACGGCCACTTCATCGTCCGCTCGTACCGCCGCCGCTACGGGCTCCACGCGAGCTGCGGGATCCTCTACAACCACGAGTCGCCGCGGCGCCCGGTCGACTTCCTCCCGAGCAAGGTCGCCCACGCGGCGGCGGCGATCTCGCTCGGGCTCGAGTCGGAGCTGCCGCTCGGCGACCTCGCCGCGCAGCGCGACTGGGGCTACGCCGGCGACTACGTCGAGGCGATGTGGCTGATGCTCCAGCAGGACGAGCCGGAGGACTACGTCATCGCGACCGGCGTCCTCCACACGGTCGAGCAGCTCGTCGAGCTCGCGTTCGCCCGCGTCGGGCTCGAGTGGCGCGACCACGTCCGCGTCGACCCGGCGCTGCTCCGGGGCCAGGCCGAGCTCCACCATCTCGTCGGCGACGCCTCGCGCGCGCGGGAGCGGCTCGGCTGGAAGCCGAAGGTCGGGTTCGAGGAGCTCGTCGCGCTGCTCGTGGACTCGGCGCGCGACCGGCTCCGGACGCTCACGAGTTCGTAACACCGCCTCTTTACAATCCCGCGAAATGTCGGATCAGCAGGAGCTTTCCGTCGACGAGGTCTACGCGCGCCTGAAGGAGGCGGTCGACCGCGACTCCCGCGACCTCGCCGCGACCCGCGGCCTCGCCGAGCGCTTCTGGCCCGTCTCCGCCGACAAGCCGCTCGAGCGGCGGCCCGGCCCGAAGGGCTGGCTCGCGTTCCAGGTGAAGCGCGTCCTCCGGAAGTCGATGCGGTGGTACGTCGAGCCGGCGTTCGCCGAGCAGCGGATCGTGAACGACGCGCTGCTCCGCCTCGTCGACGACCTCACGCGCCGCGTCGACGAGCTCGAGAGCCGAGAGTGAGATCTCCTCACGTCACCCGGTCGCCGCGTGCGACACCCGGCCGGAGGGAACAGTGCTGACGCACGGGCCCGGAAGGCCGGGAGGCGCGAGCGGCGGCAGCCTCTCGCGGAGCCCGGCTCCGCCGGGCGGGAGCGAGAGGCGGCGGGTGGCGTGAGGCTCGCCGTCTGCATCCCGCAGGTGCCGTTCGAGCGCGGCGGCGCCGAGATCTTCGCGGACGACCTCGTCGTGAACCTCCGCGCGCGCGACCACGAGGCGGAGCTCGTCACCGTCCCGTTCAAGTGGTACCCGGGCGAGCGCGTGCTGACGCAGGCGTTCCTCTGGCGGCTGCTCGACCTCGAGGAGGCGAACGGGCGGCCGGTCGACGCGGTGATCGCGACGAAGTTCCCGTCGTACGCGGTGCGGCACCCGCGCAAGGTCGTGTGGCTCGTGCACCAGTTCCGGCAGGCGTGGGACTTCGACCGCACCGAGCTCGGCCAGTTCTCGGAGTCGGCGGAGGACCGCGCGCTGCGCCGTCGCGTGCTCGCGTTCGAGCGGACGGCGCTGTCGGAGGCGCGCGCGATCTTCGCGACGTCGCGCAACGTGGCCGGGCGCCTGCTCGGATCGACGGGGCTCGAGGCCGAGGTGATGCCGCACCCGCCGGCGCCGCTCGCCTATCGCTGCGACGGCTACGACGACTTCGTCCTGTCGGTCGGCCGGCTCGACCGCGCGAAGCGGATCGACCTGCTGCTCGAGGCGGCCGCGTCGGAGCCCGGGCTGCGCATCGTGATCGCCGGCGACGGGCCGGATCGCGAGCGGCTCGAGTCGCTCGCGCGCGACCGCGGGCTGAACGGGCGCGCCGAGTTCGCCGGCCGCGTCTCCGACGCACAGCTCGAGGATCTCTACGCGCGCTGCCTCGGCGTCTACTACGCGCCGGTCGACGAGGACTTCGGGATGGTGCCGTTCGAGGCGTTCCTCTCCGAGAAGCCGGTGCTGACGACGACCGACGCCGGCGGCCCGCTCGACATCGTCCACGACCGCGAGACGGGTCTCGTCGTCGCGCCGAGCGCCGAGGACGTCGCGCGCGCCTGTGCATGGCTGCGCGGCCACGCCGACGAGGCGCGCGCGTTCGGCCGCGCCGGCCGCGAGCTCGCGCGCGGCGTGACGTGGGACTCCTGCATCGACCGGTTGCTCGCCGCCGTCGCCTGACGTGAGAGTCGCGTACTTCAGCCCGCTGCCGCCGGACACCTCGGGCATCGCGGACTACTCGGCGCTGCTGCTGCCCGCGCTCGAGCGCTACGTCGACGTCGACGTCGTGCGGCCCGGCCGCACGCGGCCGCTCGTCGGCACGGACGTCGCGCTCTACCACGTCGGCAACAACCCCGACGCGCACGCGTGGATCGTCGACGCGCTGCGCCGCCGGCCCGGTGTCGTCGTGCTCCACGACTGGGTGATCCACCATCTCGTCGCCGGGATGACGATCGGCCGGAAGGACGGCCACGCGTATCTCTCTGCGATGGAGCGCGAGGCGGGCGTCCCCGGACGGCTGCTCGGCTGGGGCGTGCTCGAGGGGCGGCTGCCGCCGCTGTGGGAGGTCCGTCCGGAGGAGTTCCCGCTCGCCGGCGAGGTGCTCGACCGCGCGACCGGGCTGATCGTCCACTCGCGCTACGTCGAGACGCACGCCCGCGAGCACGGCTACGACGGGCCGCTGTGGCGCATCCCGCATCCTGCGTGGCCGGCGCCGGACGTCGAGCCCGCGGACGTCGACGGCGCGCCGCTCATCGGCTGCTTCGGGCACCTGAACGAGAGCAAGCGGATCCCGCAGCTCCTGCGCGCGTTCGCGGAGCTCCGGCGCGAGCATCCGGGCGCGCGGCTGCTGCTCGTCGGTTCCGAGGCGCCGGGCTTCGACCTCGCAGGACGGCTCGAACGGATCGGGATCGACGCCGACGGCGTGATCCGCGAGGGCTACGTCGAGGAGGCGCGGCTCTGGTCGCTCATGTCGGCGTGCGACGCGTGCGTCCTCCTGCGCGCGCCGACGATGGGGGAGACGTCGGGCAGCGCGATCCGGACGCTCTCGTTGGGGAAGCCGCTCGTCGTCAGCGACGTCGGCTGGTTCGCCGAGCTGCCGGACGAGGTCGCGCTGAAGGTCCCCGTCGGCGGCGACGCGGAGGTCGACGCGCTCGCGGCGGCGCTCGCGACGCTCGCCGATCCGGCCGTCGCGTCGCGGATGGGCGAGGCGGCGCGCGCGTACGTCGAGCGGGAGCACGACCTCGACCGCGTCGCGGGCATGTACGCCGCCGCGCTCGAGGAGGCGGCCGGCGACTCGCTCGTCCGCGAGGAGGTGCTCCGCGAGGTCGCCGTCGCCGCCGCGGACACCGGCGTCGAGCCGGAGCTCCTCGCGCCGGAGCTGCGCGAAGCGGCGCTCGTCTCGCCGGACGGACGCCCCTCGGGTCGTGCCACGGTGCCAGGCACCGGGTCACGGCTCCTCCGGACGTGGCCGATGTGGCTCTGGGTCGGCGCGCTCTACGCGGTGTCCGTCGCCGTCCAGCTCGCGCTCGGGCTCCGCGTCGTCTCGCCGTGGATCATGGTCGACGAGCTCGTCTACTCCGACATGGCGCGCAGCTTCGCCGCGACCGGCCACTTCCTGATCCGCGGCGAGCACGGGAACTACGGCTTCGTGTACCCGCTGCTGCTGTCGCCCGCGTACGCGATCTTCGGCTCGATGCACGACGTGTACGCGTGGTCGCGCGTCCTGAACGCACTCGTGATGTCGTCTGCCGTCGTCCCCGCGTACCTCCTCGCGCGCCGCGTCGTGAAGCCGGGCGCTGCGCTCGCGGCCGCCGCGTTCGCCGTCGCGATCCCGTCACTCGCGTACGTCGGGATGCTGATGACGGAGAACGCGTTCTATCCGCTCTTCCTCTGGCTCGCGTTCGCCCTCGTGCTGATGCTCGAGAGGCCGACGCTCGTGCGCCAGCTCGTCGTGCTCGCGCTCTGCGTCGTCGCGTTCGAGACGCGCGCGCAGACCGTCGCGCTCGTCGCCGCCGTGCTGACCGCGCCGCTGGCGCTCGCGTGGATCGAGCGCGGCCGGCCGCGGCAGCTGAAGCCGTTCGCGCCGCTCTACGGGATCGTCGCCGGCGGCGTCGCGCTCGTCGCGATCGTCGAGGCCGCGCTCGGCCGCTCGCCGACGCACGTGCTCGGCAACTACTCGAAGACCGCAGCCGGCGGATACCACTTCTGGTCGGCGCTGAAGTGGCTCGTGCTCCACCTGGCGGAGCTCGACCTCTACCTCTGGATCGTCCCGTTCGCGGCGGCGATCGTCCTCGTCGCGAACGCGCGCCACCTCGACCGGCGGCTGCGCGTGTTCACGGCCGCCGCGGTGTCGCTCTCGGCGTGGCTCGTCCTCGAGGTCTCCGTCTTCGCGTCGCGCTACTCGCTGCGCATCGAGGAGCGGAACCTCTTCTACGTCGCGCCGCTCTTCCTCGTCGCGCTCCTCGCCTGGATCGAGCGCGGCCAGCCGCGGCCGCCGCGCGCCACCGTCGCGGCCGCGGGCGTCGCCGCCGCGCTCCCCGGCGCGCTGCCGTTCGCGCACCTGCTGAACATCACCGCGGAGTCCGACACCTTCGGGTACCTGCCGTGGTGGTACGTCGGCGACGCGTGGGCCGGAATCGCGAGCGTCTCCGTGGTCGTGGTCGTGGTCTCGATCGCGCTCGCCGCCGCCTTCCTCTGGCTGCCGCGCCGCTGGGCGCCGGTGCTGCCGGTCCTCGTCGCGCTCGGCTTCGTCGCGGTCTGGCTCCCGCTCGAGCTCTGGAAGCACGGCCCCCCGAGCCTGTCGCGGAGCGCGCTCGCGCAGGGCATCGGCAACGACGACCGGAGCTGGATCGAC